>JANNTF010001142.1:0-4032 GCA_031403455.1 Alphaproteobacteria bacterium
CTCGATCTCCCGGCTCACCGCGCCGGTAATGCGCACGCCGTTCGTGCCGGCGTCGATCCCGATGAAGCCGCTCAGCGAGATGACGTGGAACAGCTCGATCACGCCCATGATGCGTGCGGCGATGTAGGCCTCCGGCGCGGAGGCCGGATTGGCTTCGGCGTCGCCCGCCAGATTCGGCACGCTCTTAAAGATGGTGATGACGGTCGGGCTGCCCGCCGGCAGCAGCGGCAGGAACGCGTCGGGGCTCTCGAACACCAGCTCCTCGAGCGTGGTGTTCAGCATCAGCTGGACCTTGCCCTCGAGCCGGAAGAACCCGGTCAGCGCCGAAAAATCGGTGCCGCTGCTCGGATCGCCACTGACGCTGCCGACCGACAGCTCGAGGCTCAGGCTCGCCGCGATCCCCGGGATGCCCTGCGCCGTGTTCGGCGCGGTGTCGATGATGACCAGGCCGAGCGCCTCACCCGCCAGCACGCCGCCGAGCACGCTCGCATTGGCGAGCACGAAGACCTCGAAGCGGTCGGGCTGGATGCGAAGGTAGAACCCGCCCTTCATCTCGACCCAGGTCGCGGCGTTCGCGTCGGGCCCTTCCTTGATCACCAGCGAGCCGACGATCTCGATGCTGAAGGATTCCGGTGCGAGATCGAAGGTCTGCGCCTCCGCGCGGACCTCGAGCTTGGTCACGCCGTCGATCGTCGCGAGTTCGATGAAGTAGAAAGTTCCGCCGTCGGTGACCTTCCACTTCTTGACGTCGGTCTTGATGACGATGGCCTCGACGGTCGCGTCGTCGCCGAGCGTGACGCCCTCGTTCTGGAACAGCGTCTTCCATGTCGCGTTGACCGCGGTCGGGCTCAACAGCGCCGTCGGTAGCGAGGCCGAGCTCGCGATCGTCGGGACGTCGAACAGCAGATCGCCCGGCACGCCCTCGAGCGCGATCGTCTCGGTGCGCAGTTCCTCGGTCGTGTTGAGCTGAAGGAGCGCGCTGCCTTGGACGTAGATCCCGTAATTCTCGAGGAACTGGAAGTTGGTCTGGATCTTGGCGACGCCCCAGAGCTGCGGCGCCTCGCTCAGCGAGCTGCCGCCCTCGAGGATGAAGCGCGCCGCGGCCGAGCCGATATTGCCGAGCTTGATGATGTCGATCGTGCCGCTGGCATCGAGCGTGAAGCGCTTGACGATTGCGCCGTCGGGCCGCCGGAAGTCGCCGATCTCGAGCGTCGCCTTGCCGCGGATCTGGATGATCGGCTCGTCGGTGAAGCCCAGCCCGTCGAGTGTGATCGCGCCCGACACGTCGATGAAGAAGACCGGCCCGACCGGGCCGCCCGGCGTGGTCGACGAGCCGGTCTCGGCGAGCGCCTCGATGACGCGCAGGCGCTCGGTCTCGGCGCCGCCGGGATTGCCGAAGCCGTCGGTCCAGCTGCCGGCGCTGAATTTCGCGGCGATCTGGCCGGCGACGAAGCCGCGGCTGAAGAAGTAGCGGTAGACGCCGTCGCCGAGCGCGAGCGGCGCGGCGCCGGTGGAAATCGCCGTGCCGACGCCACCGCCGGCGAGGGTGAACTCGTCGCCGTCGATCGACAGCGGATCGATCGCGAAGCGGGCATCGACCGCCGGATCGCCGAGCGTGTCGAAGCGGACATCGATGTAGGTGGACGTCGCGGTAGTGGCGATGGCCAGCGTGCGGGTCGTCTCGACCACACGCGCCACCGCGCCGGTCCCGGCGACGTCGTAATTCCACGTGCCGGTGTAGGAGACCGTGATCGCCTGGCCGGCCGCGAGTCCGGCGCCGGTGATCACGAGCTTGTAGGTGCCGGGCTCGGCAGGAGGCGCGCGCGCCGAGAATGCGCCTGTGGTGATGCCGGCCGGCAGGGTCAGGTCGCTCGTCGCGACGCTCGATGCATCGAGCTGCGCGCTCTCGCCGAAGGCGACGACGATGAAATAGGTCGGCGACGCCTCGGGGCCTTCCTTCTGCACGATCGCACTGACATCGGCGAAGTTGCCGATCTCGGCTCCGGCGGCGTCCAGATAGATGAAGCTCTGGCCGATGAAGGTGAGCGTCAGCGATGCGGCGCCGCCGACGAAATTGCCGCTGTACCAGTAGCGGAAGGTGTAGGTGTCGCCGGCCACACCCATCAGGACAGGCGCCTGATCGGTAGAGAGCGCGAAGCTGGTGCCGGCCGGCGGCGCGACGCTGAATTCCGGCGCGAGATCGGTGACCGAGGCGATGTCGAGCGACACCGCGTAGCCGGGCAGCGTGAAGTCGACGTCGATGTAACCGCGGCCGTTGAGCTCGCCGGCGTCGATCCTGCCGCCATCGACCGGATCGTCGAGATCGGCGTCGAGCACGGCGACGCGGATGATCTCGATCTCGGCGAGGTTGGCGACGGCGACGTCGCCCGCCGTCGCGACGTCGATGCCGGCGCCGTCGATCGTCGTCGACTGGAAGCTGCCCGCGATGAATGCGATCTCGACCGTGCCGGCGGCGAAGGCGCCGCTGAGCACGTAGCGGAAGACGTTGCCGCCCGCGAGGCGCAGCGGCGCGACCGAGGCGTCGATCGCCGCCGTGCCGATGCCGGTTCCGGTGAGGGCGAACTCGGCGGCCGCGTCGGTGATCGACTCGATGTCGAGCACGGTGCCGAGCGTCGGGTTGAACGCGACATCGAGATAGGCGCGATTGATCGTCGTGAGAGCGACGCCGGCGACCGCGCCGCTCGACGCGTTGAGCGTGACGACGCCGTCCGCATCGCGCAGGCTCGAACTATTCGCGATCTGGCTGATCGCGAGGGCCGAACCCGCCGTGAAGGTGCCGATCGTCCAGTAGCGGAAGGTGTAGCTGGTGCCGGACTGGCCGAGGAACACCGGCGCCTGATCGGCGTCGAAGCGCACGCTGGCGAGGCTGAACGTGAACTCGGGCTCGAGATCGGTGACCGAGTCGAGCTCCAGCGTCTTGCCCGCCGCGACGGTGATCGTCAGGTCGACATAGCCGCGATCGTTGATCGAGTTGACGCCGATGGTCGAACCGCCGGTCGGGCTGGTCGCATCGGCGGTCGCGCCCTGGACGGTGAAGCCTTGCGTGCTCGCGAGGTTCTTGAAGCCGGCGCTGTCCTCGACCGCATCGGCGGCGAATGTGACGTCGACGGCGCCGACCGCGAAGCTGCCGGTGAGGTAATAGCGATAGAGGCCGTTGGCGAGCTTGCTCGGCGCCTCGGCCGCGAGCGCGATCGTGCCGATTCCGCTGCCCTGGAGCGCGAACTCGGCGCTCGGATCGACGATCTCGGTGGCGCTGCCGGTGGTCTCGCCGAGGAAGCTGGCGCCGGAGGTCGGGGCGAAGCGGATATCGATGTAGGTGCGATCGTTGTGACCGGACTGGTCGGCGAGGATCGCGGTCGCTGCGGGGCCGGTGGGATCCAGGATCGACCACGTGCCCGTCGTGAACGTGACGCTGATGCCCGGGAGTATCGCCGTGTCGAAGGCGTTGAGCAGACGGTAGCGGACCAGCTTCGCGCCAACGATCGCAGGCGCCACGGACGGATCGATGACGATCGTGCCGGCGCCGAGTCCCGCGAGCGTGAACTCGTCGCGGTCCGCCAGCGACGCCGCGTCGAGCGCGAAGCCTGCGACGACGGGGAATTCGATCTCGATCTCGACCGGGATCAGCGGCGGGATGGTCTCGCCGCTCTCGTCGACCGCGCCGTCGAAATCATTGTCGACGCCATCGGTCAGCGGATTGGCCGCGTTGTCCTGCGCGGCCGGATTGGTGCCGAGGATCACGTTGATCGGCGTGGCGCTGGCTTGCGTGCCGGTCGCGGTCGATTTGAACGCCCAGCTGCCGGTGACGAAGGCGAGCGCCACGTCGCCCGACAGCGCGGCGGAGAAGCCGTAGCGGAACACATTGCCGCCCTGAGCGCTCACCGACGTCACCGTGACACCGCCCGGAACGCCGGCACCGGTCAGCGTGAACTCGGCGCCGGCATCCTGCAGCGAGGCGAGATCGATCGCGTGGCCGGCGAGCGGTGCGGGGAACAGCACATCGAGGGTGGT
>JANNTF010001143.1:0-9493 GCA_031403455.1 Alphaproteobacteria bacterium
CGACCGATGCGCTCGGGCTGACGCTCCGGGACCTGCGCGGAACTGGGCGTCGCGACAAGAATCAGGGCTGTGAGAGACGTCGCAACCAGCGCACGGGCGTGCATCGAGGATCCGTTGAGGGGAGAAGGCAAGCACGACCACGATTCGCATCATGGTCGAGTCGCGTTCAGCCTAACGGGTCTTCACAGTTTGGTCACACGGTCAGGATGTCGCCCCAGCCGTCCCGAACAGATTTTCAGCGCCTCGCGCTCCGAGGCCTGGGCGGTGGCGTGTGGTCCGCCCATGCCGATCCGCTTCGCGTCCTGCCACAGCGACCAGCGAAACAGCGCTGCGTTGGCGGGGACCTGCCAGCACTCGATGACCAGTTCCAGCATCAGGTCTGCCTCACGCCGCTTCGCGACGCGGCGCGAGGGCGAAGGCCTCGGCGAGCAGGGAATAGGAGCGCCGGCGCGCCGCCGGATCATGGCAGATCGACACCACCAGGGCCTCGTCGACGCCATACATGAGGGCGAGCTCCGTGAGCTTGGCTTTCACCTGCTCGGGCGCGCCGACGATCTGGCGCCGGCGATTGCGCTCGATCACCGCATGGTCGGTCGGTGAGTACGGATAGGCTTCGGCTTCCGCGACGCTCGGGATCGCGCCGAGTTCTCCCATGTCGAGACGCAATCGCCAGAGATCGCGCGACGACGCGAGACGCTGCGCTTCGGCCTCGGTATCGGCGACCAGCACGAAAACGCCGATCGATGCCTGCGGCGTGCGCAAGGTCGCGGAGGGTTTGAAATGCTCGCGGTAGAGCTCGACCGCCTGCGTGCCGCCCTGCGCGGTGATGAAATGCGCATGGCTGAAGGCCAACCCGAAATGCGCGGCGTAGCGCGCGCTCTCCCCCGACGACCCGAGCACCCACAGCTCGGGCATCGTCGGTCCCGCAGGCTGGGCCTTGACGGCGGCAAAGGGATGATCCGCGGGGATCGTGCCGCTCAGCCAATCCACGAGATCGGCGATCCGGTGGGGAAACTGCTCGATGCCATGCGCGTAAGGGCCGGTCTGCAGGGCCATCGCGGTGCGGCCATCGGAACCGGGCGCGCGTCCGATCCCGAGGTCGATGCGTCCGGGATACAGCGTCTCGAGCATGCGGAATTGCTCGGCGACTTTGAGCGCCGAGTAATGCGACAGCATCACACCGCCGGAGCCGACGCGCAGGTGACGCGTCTCGGCGGCGATGCGCGCGATCAGAATCTCCGGTGCGGTACCGGCCAACCCGTCCGAGGCGTGGTGTTCGGCGACCCAATAGCGGTGATAGCCGCAGGAATCGCAGAGCCGCGCGAGTTCCAGCGTCTCGTTGATGGCCTGCGCCGGCGTGCCGCCAGCCTTGATCGGGGATTGGTCGAGGACGGAGAGTTTCATGATCGACGGGCATCCTGCGGCCAGGCCCTGGCTTCGACAAGCTGATCCTTCGGCGTTAACGCCTGGGCATGGACGGCCTAAGCTCCGATCGATTCCGGCATGCCCCCGCACCTACGCGTGAGATCCATGGAAAGCTTCGATACCCTGATCGCCGGCGGCGACGTGATCGATGGCACCGGCGCCGCCCGTCGCCGGGCCGATATCGGCATCATCGCCGATCGCGTCGCGGCGATCGGCGATTTGTCGCGTGCCACCGCCGGCCTCCGGCTCGATGCGAGCGGGCGCTGCGTCGCGCCGGGCTTCATCGATGCCCATACCCATGACGACAACATCGTGTTCGCGACGCCCGACATGGCGATGAAGGCGAGCCAAGGCGTGACCACGGTCGTGGTCGGCAATTGCGGCATCAGCCTCGCGCCGCTGTCACTCCAGGGCGCGCCGCCCCCGCCGCTCGATCTGATCGGGGATCGGGCCGATTATCGATTCACGCGCATGGCCGAGTATTTCGCCGCCGTGGATGCGAGTCCGCCGGCGATCAATCTCGTGGCGCTCGCCGGCCACTCGACCCTGCGGGCCGGCGAGATGGACGGCTTCGATCGTGCCGCCACCGCCGCCGAGATCACGGGCATGGCGCGACGTCTCGAGGAGGCCTTGATGGCCGGCGCGATCGGCCTCTCGACGGGGCTGTTCTATCCGCCCGCGCGCCACGCGCCGACCGAAGAAATCATCGCGCTCGCGCGCGTCGCGGCGCGCCATGGCACGCTCTATGCGACGCATATGCGCGACGAGGGCGACCATGTGCTCGACTCGATCGAGGAGAGCTGCCGCATCGGCCGCGAGGCGGGGTTGCCGGTCATCCTCTCGCACCACAAGGTCGCGGGTGTCGCCAATCACGGCCGCACCGTCGAGACGCTGGCCGCGATCGATCGTGCGCGGCGCACGCAGCCGCTCGGCTTCGACGTCTATCCCTACATCGCCGCCTCGACCGTGCTGAGCCGCGCGCGCGTGCAGGTCGCCTCCAAGACCCTGGTGGCGTGGTCGAAAGCCGTGCCCGAGGCATCGGGGCGCGACCTCGCGCACATCGCGCGCGACTGGGGCGTCTCGCCCGAGGCGGCGGTCGACCGGCTGCTGCCCGCGGGTGCGATCTACTTCCTGATGAACGAGGAGGACGTGCAGCGCATCCTGCGCCATCCCGAGGCGATGATCGGGTCGGACGGGCTGCCGCATGATGTGCATCCGCATCCGCGGCTCTGGGGCAGCTTTCCGCGCGTGCTCGGCCATTACAGCCGTGAGCTCGCCCTGTTCACGCTGACCGAGGCGGTGCGGCGCATGACCGGGCTGACAGCCGCCCGCTTCGGACTCCGGGATCGCGGCGTGCTGCGGCCGGGCGCCTTCGCCGATGTCGTGATCTTCGATCCCGCATCGATCATCGACCGGGCGAGTTTCGAGACGCCCAAGAAGCCGGCGGCCGGCATCGAGACGGTGCTGGTGAACGGCACCGCGATCTGGCGGGCGGGAGCGCCGACGGGTGCGCGGCCGGGGCGCGCCTTGCGTCGGCAATCGCTCGATGCGCCGATGAAGGATTGGCGTGCGACGGCGGCGTGAAGGAGACATGACCGACATGGGGACGCGCGTCGCCGTCATTGGCCTTGGCAACATGGGCGCGGCGCTGGCGCGGAAACTCGGCGTCAACCTTGACCTGGGTAGAGTGGCGGCGACGCTGTGGGAGGAATCGGCCGCGAGCCAGCCCGACGCGGCGGATTTCAACCGAATCGCGGAATGGGTCGAGGCCAAGTCATGATCGAGCAACGGCGTCTGGGCGAGCTCTGGGGCCGCATCTTCACGGGGTCGCGCAATATCGGCTCGTTCATCGCTGGCGGTCTCGTCGAGGGCCAGGGCGATGCGATCAAGCTGATCGACCCGGCGAACGAGACCACGCTCGCGAGCTATCGCGATGCCGGTGCGGAGCTGGCGGGCCAGGCGGTCGGCAGCGCGGCGCGTGGCGCCGCCGCTTGGCAAGCGCTCACGCCTGCCGCGCGCGGGCGCGTGATGTGGGCGATCGCGGCGGGCTTGCGCAAGCATCACGCGACGCTCGCGGAGATGGAGGCGATCATCGCAGGCAAGCCGATCCGCGACACCCGCGTCGAGGTCGAGAAGGTCGCGGAGATGTTCGAGTACTACGCGGGCTGGTGCGACAAGCTCGCCGGCGACGTGCTGGCCGTGCCGACCACCCATCTCAACTACGTGCGCCGTGAACCCTTCGGTGTCGTCCTCGCGATCACGCCATGGAACGCGCCGCTGTTCACGGCCGGATGGAATGCCGCGCCGGCTCTGGCCGCGGGCAACGCCGTGGTGCTCAAGCCGTCGGAGTTCACGCCGCTGACGTCGATTGCGCTGGCGCGCATCGCACTCGATGCCGGCCTGCCCGAGCGCACGCTCAACGTGATCGCGGGCAACGGCCCGGTGTCCGGTGAAGCGGCGATCCGGAGTCACAACATGCGCAAGCTCTGTTTCGTCGGTTCGGTCAATTCAGGGCGCAACGTCGCGCGGCTCGCGGGCGAATTGCTCAAGCCCTGCGTGCTCGAACTCGGCGGCAAATCGGCGAACATCGTGTTCGACGACGCGGACATGGACCGCGCCGTCCTGGGCGCGCAGGCCGCGATCTTCGCCGGCGCCGGACAATCCTGCGTCGCCGGTTCACGACTATTCGTGCAGCGCGGCATCCATGATCGCTTCATGGCCGCCTTCGCGGCGGCGAGCCGACGGCTGAGCGTCGGCGATCCGCTCGATGCCGCGACGCAGATCGGCCCGCTGACCACGCAGGCGCAGTTCCGCCGCGTCCAGGACATGGTCGCCGTCGGCGCCAAGGAGGGCGCCCAGCTCATCGCAGGGGGCGCCCGGCCCGAGGGCTTCACGAGGGGATTCTTCTTCGCGCCGACGATTCTCGGCCACGCGACCAATGCGATGCGCGTCGCGCGCGAGGAGATCTTCGGGCCGGTCGTCGTCGCCATTCCCTTCGACACCGAAGAGGAAGCGATCGCCCTCGCCAACGATACCAGCTTCGGACTCGCCGGCGGCGTCTGGACGGCGGAGATCGGTCGCGCGCATCGCATCGCGGCGGCGGTCGCTGCCGGCACCTTCTGGGTCAACGGCTACAGGACGATCCACGTCATGTCGCCGTTCGGCGGCTTCAAGAATTCCGGCTTCGGCCGCAGCTCGGGCCGTGAAGCTTTGCTCGAGTACACGCAGACCAAGAGCGTCTGGGTCGAGACGGCCGCGACCCCCGCGACGGGATTCGGCTCCGCGCCCGAGGCTTGAGCCGCCGCCGCGCCGCCGGATTCTGTTCTTGCCGGAAGGGCCGCCGACCGGGCACGAAGTCCCTGCGACGGCAGCGAGCAGGAGATGGACATGGCGGCGAGCGATTTATGGCGTTGGGACGGGGTGGACCTTGCGGCTGGGATCCGGACGCGAAAGATCTCCAGCCGGGAAGCCGTGGACGCGCATCTCGACCGCGTCGCGCAGGTCAATCCCAAGCTCAACGCGATCGTCGATCTCCTGGCGGAGGATGCGCGTAAGACCGCGGATGCCGCGGACGCGGCGGTACGGCGTGGCGACGCGGTCGGCCCGCTGCATGGCGTGCCGGTCACGGTGAAGATCAACATCGACTTTGCCGGTCGCCCGACCACCAACGGCGTGGTGGCGTTCAAGGATGCCATCGCGCCTGGCGACTCGCCGGTCATCACGAATTGGCGCCGGGCTGGGGCGGTGATCATCGGCCGCACCAACACGCCGGCGTTCTCCTATCGCTGGTTCACCGAGAACGATCTCCACGGCGAGACCGTGAACCCGTGGGGCAACCACATCACGCCCGGCGGTTCTTCAGGCGGGGCGTCGGCGGCGGTTGCGTCGAGCATCTCGTCGATCGGGCACGGCAATGATTATGGCGGCTCGATCCGGTATCCCGCCTATTGCACCGGGATTGTCGGTCTGCGGCCGAGCTTCGGACGCGTGCCCGCCTATCGCCCCTCGTTGAAGGAGGAGCGTCCACTTACTGGTCAGCTGATGGCGGTGCAGGGGCCGCTTGCGCGCAGCGTGCGTGATCTGCGCGCCGGGCTCTGGGCGATGACCGATGGGGTCGCGGAGGATCCGTGGTGGTGCCCGGCGCCTCGGCTGGGGCCGGAGGTGGTCCGGCCGATCAGGGTGGCGCGTCTCGCGACGCCCGGCGCCGCGCCGGAAATCGTCGCTGCCCTTGACGCCGCCCAGCGTTGGCTCGGCGATGCCGGCTATGTCGTCGAGACCGTGAAGGATGCGCCGAGCATCGATGACGCCGCCCTGCTGTGGCGGACGCTGGTCGGCAATGAGTGGCGCCTGCTCAGCACGGGCGATATCGAGAAATACGGCGACGCCAAAGTCCGCAACGTGGTGCGGGCGATGGCCGAGCTGATTCCCGAACTGGACTACGCCGGTTACCTCAAGGCCGCCGCGCATCGCACCTGGATCCTGCGCGACTGGGGCGTGTTTCTGGCGCGCTGCCCGCTGGTGCTCTGCCCGGTCTCCGATGTGCCGCCGCTGCCGCCCGGCGCCGATCAGGGCGGCAAGGCCGCGATGGAGACGCTGCTGCGCGTGCAGCGCTGGCAATACGGCTTCAATCTGTGTGGGCTGCCCGCGATCGCCTGTCCCACCGGCGCCAATGGCCGCACGCCGAGCGGCGTGCAACTCGTGGCCGCCCGTTTTCGGGAGGACCTGCTGCTCGACGCCGCCGAAATCATCGAGGGCCGGTGTGGGCGCCTGACACCCGGCGAACCGGTGGGCTGACCGGTGTTGCGGCGGTAGTTTCCCTGCGCGCGACGCCGTACAAGACGTGGCAGTGTACCGATTCGAGTCGGGGGCGGCGCCACGCCGCAAGGTCCCCGTCGATCGACTCAGGTGAGAGCGCCGGGAGTTTGCTATGGACGAAGTTGAAACGAAGATCTTCGACATCATCGCCAAAGAGGCGCGTATCGACCGGGCGCTGGTGAAATCGGATGCCACGATGGAGGATCTGAAGATCGCGTCGGTCGATCTCGTGCAGATCGTGTTCGCGATCGAAGTCGAGTTCGACATCACGATCCCGGAAGAGGCGCTCGGGCTCGACGTCAAGAATGTCGACGAAGTGGTGGTGGCGGTGCGCAAGCTGGTGACAGAAAGCAAGGCGGGCTCCAAAGCGCCGGGCACGGCGTGAGCCGTCGTGTCGCGATTACCGGGGTCGGCTGCATCTGCGGACTCGGTAACGATCTTCCGGCTGTGTGGACCGAAGCGGCGGCGGGGCGCTCCGCGATCCGCCCGATCGAGAATGTCGATCAGACGCGGCTGATCGCGAAGAACGCCGCCGAAGTGCGCGGTTTCGATCCTGAGATGCGTTTCGATCCCAAGCTGCTCAACGCGCTCGATCGCGTGTCGCAATTCGCACTGGTCGCCGCCGAAGAGGCGATGCGCGGCGCGGGGTTGGCGAGCGAGACTCGGATCGGTGAAATGGCCGCGGTCATTCTCGGTTCCGGCGTCGGCGGGATGACGACGCTCGACGAGAGTTTCCGTAAGCTCTACGCCGAGAACGGCGTGCGCGTGCATCCGTTCACGATTCCCAAGCTGATGATCAACGCACCGGCGTGTCAGGTCACGATGCGGTACGGGATCACCGGACCGGCCTTTGCGGTCGCGAGCGCCTGTTCGTCGGCCAATCATGCCATCGGGACGGCGTTCCACATGGTGCGGCATGGCGTGGTCGATCTGGCGCTCACCGGCGGCACCGAGGCGACGATCACGCTGGGCACGCTGAAGGGCTGGGAAGCCTTGCGCGTCATGGCGCCGGACACCTGCCGGCCGTTCAGCGCCGGTCGGCGCGGCATGGTGCTTGGCGAGGGCGCCGGAGTCTTCGTGCTCGAGCCGCTCGATCATGCCATCGCGCGGGGCGCGACCGTGCTGGCCGAGATGGTCGGCTTCGGCATGTCATCGGATGCCGGCGACCTCATTGCGCCATCGGCGGACGGTGCGGCGCGCGCCATTCGCGGTGCGTTGCGCGATGGCGGGCTGGCGCCGACCGATATCGATTACATCAATGCCCACGGCACCGCGACGCCAGCCAATGATCCGACCGAGACCCGGGCGATCAAGGCGGTGTTCGGCGACCATGCGGCAAAGCTCGCAGTGTCCTCGACCAAATCGATGCACGGCCATGCGCTCGGCGCCGCCGGTGCTCTCGAATTGGCGATCACGGTCGCGGCGCTGCGCGCGGGCATCGTGCCGCCGACGGCGAATTATCTGGGTCCCGATCCCGCCTGCGATCTCGATTACGTCCCGAACACCGCGCGCGTGCAGCCGATCCGCGCCGCTCTTTCGAACTCGTTCGCCTTCGGCGGCCTCAATGCGGTGATCGCCGTCAGGCGAGCGCCCTAGTAGCGCCGATCTCACACCCCCACGCTGATGCGAACAACAGCGCTTGAGCTGCGTTGCCGACGACGCATCGCGGTCGTCAAGACTGGAAAAGCCGCCGGATCCATCCGACCACACCGGCGTCATCGGCCGTCCTGACTTCACCCACTTCTCGGACGAGGTGTCCGCCCTCGGCCGAAACCGTGAGCGTCAGCGTCCGGTCATGGAACGCCTCCAGCCCGGGGCGGTGGTCGACGCTGATCAGCGTCGTACCCGTCAACTCGTCGCGAAACAGCGACATGACCTCGGCCAGCGCCGGTTCGTCGAGCGCCGTCGTCGCCTCGTCCATGAACACACACGCCGGCTTGTGGACGAGGAGGCGCGCGAAGCCCAGGAGCTGTTGCTCGCGCATCGGCAAGGCTTGGTTCCAGCGCTCGTGCTCGTCCAGGCGACTTGCCAGAGACGGCATCCCACACCGCACGAGCGCTGAGGACAGCTGCTCGGTCGTATAGGCGTCCATCGCGTCGGGGTAGGCGATGGCCATGCGCAGACTTCCGGAAGGGAAATACGGCCGCTCCGGCATGAACGCGATTCGCATGGCCTGCGGCAATTCGATGCGGCCACGGCCCCAAGGCCACAGACCGGCGGCGGCGCGCACCAGCGTCGTCTTGCCGGCGCCCGATTCGCCGATCACCAGGACGCGCTCGCCTGGCATGATCTCGGCGGTGGCCTGATCGATCACCGCGACGCCATCGGGGCCGTCGAGATGGATGTCGACGAAGCGCAGCACGCGGTCCGGGCTTTCGACCACATCGATCGTGGTTTCGTCCGTGACGCGATATTGTTCGTCGATGTCGGCCAAGACATCGAGCATGGCGAGCATGCGGTTGATGCCCGCCCGCCAGTCCGAGATACGCGCGAAATTGTCGACGAAGAAGCCGAGGGCGATCTGGATCTGCACGAACGCCGCGGCGGCCTGCATGATTCCTCCGAGCGTGATGTCGCCAGCCAGGTATGACGGGGTGGCGGCAAGCAATGGCACGACTGGCGCCAGCGTGGCGTAGCCGGTGGTCACCAGCGTCAGCCAGCGCTGGCGCGCGATCAACGCGCGCCATGCTTGCGCGAGATCGGCGAAGCTGCGCTCCAGGCCACGACGCTCGTCCCCTTCGCCGTGGAGGAAGGCAATGCCCTCGGAGTTCTCGTTCACGCGCACCAGCTGGACACGAAAATCGCCCTCACGCGAATGGCGGAGTTCGTTGATGCGGACCATCGGCCGCCCAACCAAATAGGTGAGCAGCGACCCGAAGGCGGCATAGACCAACGCGACGAAGACGAGGTAGCCGGGAATGACGATAACGCTCCCGTCGAGAGGAAGTCGGATCAGACCCGAGAGACTCCAGAGCACGCCGACGAAGCCAATGATCGCCAGCACGCTGTTGAATAGGCCGATCGCCAGATCGATCGTCGCCTCGGTAACGACCCTCGCGTCCTCGGCGATTCGGTAATCCGGATCAACCTGCCGGCGATCATGGAAGCGCAGCAGATAGTGGCGACCTGGAGCAAGCCAGCGATCGATCAGCCTCGCCGTGAGCCAGCGACGCATGCTCAGCTGCCAGGACATACGTGCGTGGATCTGCCATGCGCCCACCGCCATGATCGCCATGACGATGACCGCAAAGGA
>JANNTF010001144.1:0-1129 GCA_031403455.1 Alphaproteobacteria bacterium
GCGCCGGATCACTGACTCACCACCCCGCGCGCTTCGCGCGCTGCCCCTCCTCGAGTCGAGGAGGGGCGACGAGTACCGGCTGGCGTGAGCCCGGAAGATGTGTGCATCCCGTAGCTCGAGTCGAGGAGGGACGACGAGTAAAGGCTGCCGACACGCGCCGAAAATGTCTGTGTTCGATGGCAGTCTGATTGGCGCGCCCGCCAAGCTGCGTGTGCTGTCGGGCAGCTGGTGGTTGCGCTTTGAGCTGCAGGGTGCACAACCTGCCTCGGCGACGGAGTGGCGCGACAAAGCCACGGCTGGAACCGACCGAACGCTTACTCAGCTTGGGCGGCTCGACGCGGCCAGACCGGCGATAAGACGGGCATTGGAGATCCGGCCGATGACGAAATTCACCCGACAACGACGAAAGCATCTATTCAAATTCATATCTGATTCTGAGTACGCGCTCGAAGGCGCGCGCATGGCCGGGCTGCCGGAATGACCGCGACGCGCCGCCTCGCCGCGATCCTCGCGGCCGATGTCGTCGGCTATTCGCGGCTGATGGGGGCCGACGAGGAAGGCACGCTGGCGCGGTTGAAGACGCTGCGGCGCGAAGTGATCGACCCGAGCATCGCGGCGCATCACGGGCGGATCGTGAAGACGACCGGCGATGGGTTGCTGGTCGAGTTCGGCAGCGTCGTCGACAGCGTCCGCTGTGCCGCGGCGCTGCAGCGCGCGATGGCGGAGCGCAATGCCAACGAGGAGCCGGCGCGGCGGATCGAGCTGCGCATCGGCGTCAACCTCGGCGACATCATCGTCGACGGCGACGACATTCATGGCGACGGCGTCAATGTCGCGGCGCGGCTGGAGGCGCTGGCCGAGCCGGGAACCGTCTATGTCTCGGGCACGGCGCATGATCACGTGCGCGACAAGCTCGACCAGGCATTCGAGGATCTCGGCGAGCGCGAGCTTAAGAACATCGCCCGCAAGGTGCGGGTCTATCGCATCCCCGCGAGTCCGGCGCCTGCTCCGCGTCCGGCGCTGCCATTACCGGACAAACCATCGCTGGTGGTGCTGCCGTTCCAGAACATGTCCGGCGATGCCGAGCAGGAATATTTCGCCGACGGCATGACCGAGGAGATCACCACGG
>JANNTF010001145.1:0-7784 GCA_031403455.1 Alphaproteobacteria bacterium
GGTGGAAATGAACGCGTTGGCGTCGTGGCAGATGTCGCGGTGGCGCCGGATCACTGACTCACCACCCCGCGCGCTTCGCGCGCTGCCCCTCCTCGAGTCGAGGAGGGGCGTCTCAAAACTGGTTCCTGGAGCCAGTTTCGGGGAGCTGAGATCGAAATGAATTCAGCCCTCGAGTTCACCGCGCTCGCCAATCTGCGCTCGCGGGCGGTCATGGAGCGCATCGGCATGTCCAACGCCAACGCGGATTTCGAGCATCCCGGTGTTCCCGAGAGCCATGCGCTCAGGCCACACTGCCTGTACCGCTTGTCGCGCCAGATCTGGGCGGACCGGGAAATGGGGGGATAGATGCTCGACTTGTTCTCACTCAAGGATCGCGTCGCGCTGGTGACGGGCTCGTCCCAGGGCCTGGGCTGGGCGATGGCGGAGGCGCTGGCCAGCGCGGGCGCGCATATCGTGCTCAACGCCAGGAATGCCGAGAAATGCGGCGAGCGCCAGAAGGAGCTCCAGGCCAGGGGGCAGTCGGCCTCGGTCGCCGCCTTCGACGTGACGGATCTCGCCGCGATCACCAAGGCGATCGCCGACATCGATCGGCAATTCGGCCGGCTCGACATCCTCGTCAACAATGCCGGCATCGTGACGCGCAACCTGCTCCACGACGTGACCGAGGAGCAGTGGTCGTCGGTGCTCGATACCGATCTGACCGCGTGTTTCCGCCTCGCGCGCGAGGCCTCGAAGCTGATGGTCCGCGACGGCTGGGGGCGGATCATCAATATTTCCTCGGTGATGGGCGCCATCGCGCGGCCCTCGATCGCGCCTTATGTCGCCTCCAAGGCCGGCGTGCACGGTCTCACCCGCGCGCTCGCGGTCGAACTCGGAACCAAGGGCGTCACGGTCAATTGCATCGGCCCGGGCTTCTATCCCGGCGCGCAGAACGAAATCGTGCGCCGCGACAAGAAATTCTACGACTGGGTTTCCAATCGCGCGCCCCTCGGGCGCTGGGGCGATCCCGCCGAGCTGGCCGGCGCGGTCATCTATTTCGCCTCGCCCGCGTCGTCCTTCTGCACCGGACAGGTGCTGATGGTCGATGGCGGCATGACCATCGCGCTGTAGACGTCGCGATGGCCACGTATCGGATCGGTGTCTCGCGCGATCTGCTCGGGCAAGACGGCAAGCCCAATTTCGACCCGGTCGCGCTGCGGATCCTGGACGATGATCCGCTGCTCGACTGGGAATGGTTCGGCGATGGCGCCGGGCCGGTCACCGCCGACGATGCGGCGGCCTATGACGGCATCTGCCTCGGCGCGCCGTCGATGCCCGGCGCCGCGCTGGGCCGTGGCGATCGGCGCTTGCGGATCGTCGCCCGCTTCGGTGTCGGCGTCGATCATTGCGACGTTCCCGCGCTGACCGCGCAAGGGATCCTGCTGACCAATAATCCGGAGGGGGTGCGGAGATCGGTGGCGTCGAGCGCGCTCGCCTTCATCCTGGCGCTCGCGCATCGCATCCCGACCTTGGACCGTCTCGTGCGGACCGGTCGCTGGAACGAGAGAATGAATCATCTCGGGACGGGGCTGGACGGCCGCACGCTCGGCTTGATCGGCGTCGGCAACACCGGCAAGGAACTGTTCAGGCTGGTGCGGCCGTTCGGGATGCGACACGTCGCCTATGATCCCTTCGCGCGGGAAGCCGAAGTCGCGCCGCTCGGCGTGGCGCTCCAGGATTTCGATACGGTCATGCGCGACGCCGATTTCCTCGTCATCGCCTGTCCGCTCGACGACACGACGCGCGGCCTCGTCGGCGCGCGTGCACTCGGGCTGATGAAGCCCGGTGCATTCCTGATCAACACCGCGCGCGGCCCGATCGTCGACGAAGCCGCGCTCTATCGCGCACTGAAGGACCGGCGCATCGCCGGCGCCGCGCTCGACGTGTTCGAGCAGGAGCCGACTCCGATCGACAATCCGCTGCTGACGCTCGACAACGTCATCCTCTCGCCGCACGCCGTGACCTACACCGACGAAGCCCTGCGTCTCCTCGCGGAAGGCGGCTTCAAGGCGGCGCGCGATTTCTTCAACCGGCAGGTCCCGTTCCGCGTCGTCAATCCCGAATTGCTGGAGACGCCTGATCTGCGCAGCTGGTTCGGCAAATAGGGAGGCAGCGATGACCATCCGTGTCGTCAGGCTGGGCAGTGCACGAGGCGGAGACGAAGGCACGCGCCTCGGCACCGTGCGTCGGCCGCCGCGTGGTGTGCCCAAGGCCGAGTTCGCGTCGCGCGACTGGTACGATCTGTGGTTCCCGACTCTGGCGCCGAGCGTCGCAACGATGAAGCTCGCGCAAGCCGCGACGACACCAGGCCAATGGGCCGCGTTCAGAAAGAAATACCGGGCCGAGATGGCGAAGCCCGATTCCAACCATGCGGTCGAGCTGCTCGCCGTTCTCTCTCGCCAGACCAATTTCTCGGTCGGGTGCTATTGCGCGGACGAGGCGCATTGCCATCGCTCGGTGGTGCGCGCGCTCCTCGTCGAGAAGGGCGCTGTTGTCGCCTAGACCTTCGGCGCGGCGACGCCGAGCTTCGCGGCGGTGGCGCGGATCGAGTCCCAGGTCGTCTTCGGCATCGGGACACCATGGGCGCGACGTTCGGCGCGGCTGCGTTCCTCGGGCTCGCCTGGCACGAGGATCTCGCCGCCCTTGGTCGCCGGCTTCGCCGATTTGACGAAGTCGATATAGGCCGACGCCGCGTCCTGGAACTCGGCGGGCGAGCCGAAGAATTTCGGCGAGAGATAGATCGACAGCATGCCGTTGCGCATGCGGCGGACCTTGTGCGTCGGCTCCTTGTCGATCGGGCCTGCGGTGCCGTTGCCGGTGAGCGCGCCGCCGAGCAGCTCGCACATCAGGGCAAGCCCGGAGCCCTTATGCTCGCCGAAGGCGCGGATGGCGCCAAGCCCGACTCGCGGATCGCGCGCATGCGTGCCGTCGATCTCGCCATAGAGCGTGCGCGGGTCATCGGAGAATTCGCCATCGGGGCGGATCATCGCCTCGCGCGGCACCTTCTTGCCGCCATTCGACGCGACCAGGATTTTGCCTTCGGCCACATAGGACGTCGCGAAATCGAGGATCACCGGCGGCTTGCCGTCACGCGGCACGCCGATGCTGAACGGCGCGGTGGAGAAGCGGCGCTCCGTCCCACCGAATGGCGCCACGAGCACGCTGCCATGCGCATTCACGAAATGGATCGAGATCAACCCTTGCGCCGCCGCCATTTCGGCCCAGTCGCCGACTCTGCCGACATGGCCGGCATTGCGCAGCGCGATCACGGCGGCGCCACTCGCGAGACCCTTCTTGATGCCGACCGCCACGGCCTGCGGCGCCACGGTCTGGCCGAGTCCCATGCAGCCGTCGATCACGGCCATCGAGTCGTTCTCGAAGCCGATCTGGATCGTCCGATCGGCGAACACGCCGCCGTCGCGCAACATGTCGACATACCGCGGCACACGCACCACGCCGTGGCTGTCATGACCGGTCAGATTGGCGGCCACGAGATAGCGCGACACGCGCTCGCTCTCGGTAGCGGAGCATCCCGCGGCCGCGAAAATCGTCGTAACGAAGGGCATCAGGATGTCGACGGAAATGTGAAGCGTAGCGGCGGCGTCGGCTGGCACGGGTGGCATCCTCCTCGGTGATTCATGCAACCTAACCGAGGATGACATCGTGCGAGTCTCGTCCAATGGGCTTACACGCCCAGGCTGTGTCGCGATGTCCACCGCAATGCCGGTCGAGGAGATTGCTGGGCCGCGGGCTCAGAGTTGCGTGCGGATTACTTGCCGCTATGGTGCTCGACGCGTTCGATCCAGAGGGGGCAGTGGGATGAACCTGCAACTCCCAACCGTTCGTGGATGCGCATGATTGCAATCGATCATCGGAGGTGCGTGATGAAGTGGATGTCCTTGAGCATGGCGATCGTGACGAGCATGTCATTCGCCCTGTGCGCGCAACCCGCTTCGGCCCAGAAGCAGAAAGTGTCGTTCGGCAATGCCGCGCCGCCGGCGCTGTCCGGCGCGCAGCCCGCGGTCGCCAAAGCACTCGGCTATTTCGACGAGGAAGGCCTCGACGTCGATTTCAAGGTCTTCCCGGGCGGCGCCAACACCATCGCGCAGACCGTGAACAAGAACGCGGATGTCTCCTACCCGGGCAACGAACCGGTGATCATCGGCAAGCAGCCCGGGCGCGACGCGCTGCCGGTGAAGTTTTTCTACAACGCCGTGCCGACGGTGATCTGGGAGCTGGTGGTGCCCGAGGCGAGCGCGATCAAGACGCTCGCCGATCTCAAGGGCAAGCGCATCGGCATCTTCGCGCCCTCCGCCTCGAACGTCCCGCAGGTCAAGGCCATCCTCAAGCGCGAGGGCATCAACCCCGAAACCGAGGTGACGCTGCGCTCGATCGGACTCGGCGCCGGCGCCTTGAACGCGATGAATTCCGCGACCGTCGATGTGGTGGCGCTCTATGACACCGAGCACGCGACCTTCGAGGTCCAGGGCACGAAGATCCGCCGCCTGCCGGTGAGCCCGGTGATCGACAAGCTGTTCTCCAACGGCTTCCTCACCCATGAGGACAATCTGAAGGATCCCGCCAAGCGCAAGATGCTCATCGGCGTCGCGCGGGCGACGGCGAAGGCGACCTTGTTCTGCGAGACCAATCCCAAGGCCTGCGTCGAGACCTTCTGGAAACTCCATCCCGACACCAAGCCGACCGGCGTCACCGCGGACAAGGCGATGGCCGATGCGCTGGTGGTGCTGGAGTCGCGCAACAAGAATATGCGGCTGCGCGGCTACCAGAATGGGCAGTTCGGCGTCTACGACCCGGCGGCGTGGCAGGCCTATGTCGATTTCATGCTCAGCGAGGCGCAGATCGAGAAGCCGGTCGCGATCGACACGCTGTTCACCAACGAGCTGGTGGCGGAGATCAACCGCTTCGATCGCGACGCGATCATCCGTCAGGCGAAGGCGATGTGACCCATGCGGGCGACCGATCCGTTCCCGATACCGCATCAGGGCCTGACTCCCACGCACGCGTTGGATTGGCCGGCGATGGCGCGCCGGCTGATCCGCGACGTGCTCAAGCTGGCGCCGCACGAGCGCGTCATCCTGTCCGCGGATCCGTATTGCGGCGGCGCCATGCTGGAGGCCGTACGCGAGGAGATCCAGCGCGTGCGCGCCATCGAACTCGCCACGATCCTGCATTTCACGCCTGATCTGACCAAGCTGCGCGGCAAGGACGGCAACAAGACCGACGCGCAGGACAAGGCCAAGGAGGACGAGGCCATGCAGGCCCTGTTCGCCTGCGCCGACGTCTTCATCTGGCTGCAGAACGACTGGCGGTCCAAGCGCCGGACCCAGGCCGTCGGGCAATCCGAACTCGTGCTCGAGACCTGGCCCGGCCGCTCGGCGCATTTCCACTGGTTCCACGACCCGCTCAATCCGGATCCCGACAGCGACGTGAACAAGGCGATCGATCTCGTCTACCAGGACGCGGTCCTGAATCTCGACTACGCCGCGCTGAAGCGCACGATGGAGAATCTCGCCGCCCGGATGGGCGACAAGCGCGTGCGCGTCACCGATCCGCAAGGCACGGATGTCAGCTTCCAGGTCACGCGCAAATTCCACACCAATTACGGCGACGCCTCGCGCGAGCGGATCGCCACAGTCACCAATGCGCGCGACCGCGAGGAGGAGATCCCCTGCGGCTGCTTCCGGACCATTCCGCTGCGCGAGACCGTCGAGGGCGTCATCGCGTTCCAGCGCGGCTTCGGATTTCCAGCCGCGGGTTATGGACTCGACGTCAACCGCTTCTTCGATCGCGGCTTGCGCTTCCACTTTCGCCAGGGCCGCGTCGTCAAGGTCGAGACCGACGGCGATCAGGCCGAGCTCGACCGGCTCTGGGCCGCGGAGACCGGCGACAAGGATCGCCTCGGCGAATTCGTCCTCGGCTGCAATCCCTTGCTGAAGCCGGTGCAGGGCTCGGGCTTCCAGCCCTATTACGGTTTCGGCGATGGCGTGCTGCGGCTCACGCTGGGCGAGAACATCGAGTCCGGCGGCAGCAACCGGTCCAGCACGCATCGCTGGCTGATGCTGCTGAGCTCAACGATCTCGGTCGGCGGCGTGGCCGTGGTCGAAGGCGGCAAGCTCACCGCCGCCGGCAGGGGCGCGTGACGCAGCAGGCCGAGGCGCGGCTTCGCCTCGCCGGGCTGACTGTCGATTATCCGACCGCGACGGGCCCGTTGCGCGCGGTGGAAAGCATCGATCTCGACGTGCGCGGCGGCGCGTTCGTCGCCGTGCTCGGGCCATCGGGGTGCGGCAAATCCACTTTGCTGCGTGTCCTCGCCGGGCTGTTGCGTCCGAGCGGCGGCACGGCCGAGATCGGCGGCGAGGCCGTGCTCGGACCGCGCCGCGATGTCGGCGTCGTGTTCCAGGACCCGACCCTGCTGCCGTGGAAGACGGTGCTGGAAAATGTCTGCCTGCCCGGCCGCATCATGGGGCTGGAGCGGCAGGCCTATCTGGCGCGCGCCCATGAGCTGCTGGCGCTCGTGGGCCTGCGCGACTTCGCGGCCTATTATCCCGGCCAGCTCTCGGGCGGCATGCGCCAGCGCGTCGGCATCGCGCGCGGCTTGCTGCACGATCCCAAGGTGCTGCTGATGGACGAGCCCTTCGGCGCGCTCGACGCGATGACGCGCGAGCAGATGAATCTCGAACTGCTGCGGATCTGGCAGGCCACGGGCAAGACCGTGCTGTTCATCACCCATTCGATCCCGGAGGCGGTGCTGCTCGCCGACCAGGTGCTCGTGCTGTCGTCGCGGCCCGGGCGAGTGATCGAAATGCTCGACAACGATCTGCCGCGGCCGCGCAGTTTCGCCATGATGGCCACGCCGCAATTCGGCGCGCGCACGCAGCGCCTGCGCGAGCTCTTCCATGTCGAAGGCGGGATCGACTGACATGAAGCGCGCGACGATCATGCAGTATCTCCTCGTCGCCGCCGTGGGCGTCGCGGCGCTCGTGGCATGGCAGCTCGCGGTTCGCGGCCTGGGCATGCCCGGCTATATCCTGCCGGCGCCGACCGATATCGCGACCGCGTTCGGCCGCGGCCTCGAGCGCGGGATCTATCCGTCCAACCTGGCCGCGACATTGACCGCCATGCTCGTCGGCTATTTGATCGGCGCCGGCTCAGGCATCCTGCTCGGCGCACTGGTCGCCGAATTCAAGATCGTGGAGCGGCTGGTCTATCCCTACGTCGTCTCGCTGCAGTCGCTGCCGAAGATCGCGCTCGCGCCGTTGTTCGTGATGTGGTTCGGCTATGGCGTGCTGTCGAAGATCGTCACCGTCGCGCTGATCTGCTTCTTCCCGCTGATGGTCAACACGATGACCGGCATCCTGGCGACGGAGCGCGATCGCCTCGACATGGTGCGCAGCATGACGGGCACGCGGCTGCAGCTGTTCTGGCATGTGAAGCTGCCGAGCGCCGCCGGCCACATCTTCGCCGGGCTGCAAGTCGCGGTCGTGCTCAGCCTGATCGGCGCGCTGGTCGGCGAGTTCGTCGGCTCCGACAAGGGGCTCGGCAATCTCATCCAGTACAGCCAGGCCTCGCTCGATACCGCGGGCATGTTCGCGGTGCTGGGTATCCTCGCCGCGATCGGCATGACGGCGACCGCTTTGGTGCGTTTCGCGCAGCGCCGCGTCGTGTTCTGGGAAGCCGCCAAGCGGCCGCATCAGGGCGACGCGGGATGACCGCGCCGCCCTTCG
>JANNTF010001146.1:0-1129 GCA_031403455.1 Alphaproteobacteria bacterium
GCGATCGGCATGTCGAAGCTGCAAGTCTTCCGCATCGTCATCCTGCCGCAGGCGATCAAACGCGTGCTGCCGGTGCTCGCCACGACCTGGGTCGCGCTGTTCAAGGACACCTCGCTGGTCTCGATCATCGCGGTCTCCGACCTCGCCTATACCGCGATGCAGATCCGTTCCAAGACTTTCCGCATCCTCGAGATGCTGACCGCGATGGCGCTCATCTATTGGGCCATGGGGTATCCCCAGGCCAAGCTCACGGATTGGATCCACCGCAGGATGGCAGGCCGGGAATGATCGGGAATTCCGACCCCACCACGCGCAAGAACGCCGCGGCGGTGCCGCGCATCGAATTCGTGGATGTCCGCAAATCCTTCGGCACGATCCGCGTGCTCGACGGTGTGAGCATGCGCGTCAATCCCGGCGAGGTGCTGTGCATCATCGGGCCGTCGGGCTCCGGCAAGTCGACCTTGCTCAAATGCGCCAATGCGCTCGAGCCGATCCAGGGCGGGCGAATCGTCTTCGATGGCGCGGCGCTGCCCAACCGCGCCGACGACATCCGCAAGGTGCGCCAGCGCATGGGCATGGTGTTCCAATCCTTCGAACTCTTCCCGCACATGACGGCGTTGGAGAACGTCGCGGTCGGCCCGGCCACGGTGCTCGGCCTCGATCGCGCGCGCGCGCGCGACCGCGCCGTCGCGCTGCTCGACAAGGTCGGGCTGGCCGACAAGCACGCGCAGTATCCCAGCGCGCTCTCCGGCGGGCAGCAGCAGCGCGTGGCGATCGCCCGCGCGCTCGCCATGGAACCGGAAGTCATGCTGTTCGACGAGCCGACCTCGGCGCTCGACCCGGAGACGATCGGCGAAGTGCTCAACGTGATGAAGCGGCTCGCCGACGAAGGCATGACGATGCTCGTCGTCACCCACGAGATGAATTTCGCGCGCCGGGTGGCCGATTGGGTCGTGGTCATCGACCACGGCCAGATCGTCGAGGAAGGCGTGCCGGGGCAGATCTTCGACGCCGCGCGCGAGGCGCGCACCCGCGATTTCCTCAGCCATCTCGAATGGCGCGGCTGAGCTACTTCCGCTGGCTCGTGGCACCGGCGCCGGCTACACGCGCTGGGCGCGTGGCGAGGTCC
>JANNTF010001147.1:0-5644 GCA_031403455.1 Alphaproteobacteria bacterium
GATCCTGATCACGCTGGTCCGGTTGCTGATCCATTTCGTCAACGTGCTGACCTTCGCGCTCATCCTGACCGGCGGCGGCCCCAACAATGCGACGCAGACGATGGGCCTGGCGATGTATCGGATCGGTTTCATCGACTTCAAGCTCGGCGAGGCCAACGCGCTGGCGGTGCTCGTCTTCGTCTTCAATGTCGGATTGATCGCCTGCAATTTGGTGCTGTTCCGCCAGCGGAGGGGCATGTGAGCCCGGGCGTACCCGCCTGGCGAAAGCGCCGCCGGCACCGGCGCGTCGTGGGGTGGTGCGTCGATGCGCTGATCGCGGCGTTCGCGCTCGGGCCGATCCTCTGGGGGCTGTCGACATCGCTGAAGCCGGCGCAGGCGATCCTCGCCTATCCGCCGGAACTGATACCGGCGCAGCCGACGCTGGAACATTACGCGCTGCTGTTTCGCACCGGCATCCATCGCTTCATGCTGAACAGCGTCATCGTTTCGGTGATCAGCGTGGCGCTGGCGCTCGCGCTCGGCAGCCTGGCCGCCTATGCGCTGGCGCGCCTGTCCTTCCGCGGCCGCTCTGCACTCATGTTCGCGACCGTCGCCCTGATGAGCATCCCGCTGCCCTCGGTGCTGGTGCCGACCTTCATGCTGCTCGCCAATGTCGATCTCACGAACAGCCTGATCGGCCTGGCGCTGCTCTACACCGCCTATCAGCTGCCGATCGTCGTCTGGATGCTCTATGGCTATTTCCGCTCGCTGCCGATCGAACTCGAACACGCCGCAATGATCGATGGCTGCTCGCGGTTGCGCACCTTGCGCAAGATCGTCCTGCCGCTCTCCGGCCCCGGGCTGGTGGCTGCCGGGCTGTTCGTGCTCACTTTCGCGTGGAACGATTTCGTGGTCGCCGTCGTGATGGTCTCGGCCGAGGAAGCCAAGACCCTGCCGGTCGCGATCTATGGCTATCTCGGTTTCTATGGCCGCGACTGGGGGCCGCTCACCGCGGCCGCGATGCTGTCGATCGTGCCGGTCATCGCGGTCTTCGTGGCCTTTCAGCGCTATTTCCTGTCGGGCATGACCGGCGGCGGCGTGAAGGGCTGAGCGATGTCGAGCGTCACCTTCACCGGCGTCTCGAAACATTACGGCGACGCGACGGCGCTCGACCGGCTCGATCTCGCGATCGCCTCGGGCGAGTTCGTGGCGCTGCTGGGACCCTCGGGATCGGGCAAGACCACGACGTTGAACCTGCTCGCGGGATTGATCGACGCCGACGAGGGCGAGATCCGGATCGGCGAGCGCATCGTCAACGATCTCACGCCCGACAAGCGCGACATCGCGATGGTGTTCCAGAACTACGCGCTCTATCCGCATATGACCGTGTTCGAGAATCTCGAATTCCCGCTGCAGGCGCGCGATGCGCGCATCCAGGAAACGGAAGTCGAGCGCCGCGTGGAGAAGGTCGCCGGCACGCTCGGGCTCGGCGAGCTCCTGCACCGCTATCCCAAGGAGCTTTCCGGCGGCCAGCAGCAGCGTGTCGCGCTCGGCCGCGCGATGATCCGCGATCCGCGGGTGTTCCTGCTCGACGAGCCGCTGTCCAATCTCGATGCGCGGCTGCGCATCCGCATGCGGCGCGACATCAAGGCGCTGCACAAGGCGATCGGTTCGACCATCGTCTATGTCACCCATGATCAGGCCGAGGCGATGACGCTCGCCGACCGCATCGCGGTGTTCTCGGGCGGCCGGCTCCAGCAATTCGCGACGCCGCAGCAGATCTACGCCAACCCCGCCAATCTCTTCGTGGCGGGCTTCGTGGGCGAGCGCGAGCCGGCCTTCCTCACCGGCGAGATGAGCGTGCAAGGTAGCCAGCTCCGCTTTGCGAGCGCGGATGCGGAGCTAGCGATCCCGGTCGCCGACGCGGCCCATCTCGCGCATCTCCAGGGCCGCCGCGTCGTCCTCTGCATCCGTGCCGAGTCGCTCCGGGCCGAGCGCGACGGCGCGGGCATCGCGGCGATCGTGTCGGATGTCGAACTCTCCGGACCCGAGGCGATCATCTATGCCCGGCTGGAGAAGGGCGCCGAGCTGCCTTGCCGCGCTGAGGCCAGCGCCGGCTTCAAGCCGGGTGAGCGGATTCATCTCACCGCGATGGGCCAGCGCCTCACCGCTTTCGACCCGGATACGCAGCTCGCACTCGCCAGGTGGTCCTGATCATGCCGCACATGCTCGCCTATGAAAGCTGGGACGTTCTCGTGATCGGCGGGGGTGCGGCCGGAATCGGCGCCGCCGTCTCGGCCGCTCGCAACGGCGCGCGTGTCCTGATGGTCGATGCCGGGCCGATGATCGGCGGCGAACTCGTCTCCGGCATCCCGGTCGATGGCTGTCTCTCGAGCCGCGGCGAGTGGGTGGTCGGCGGCGTCTGCCGCGACCTATTCGCGGAATGCGAGCGTCTCGGCGGCTATATCGGGCCGATCAACGATTATCGCTCGCTGCATGTCGTCGCCGTCGATCCCGAGATCATGAAGATCGCGGTCGTCAATCTCGTCCAGCAGGCGGGCGTCGCGATGCGCCTCTACACCTATGCCGACGACGTGGTGATGGAGCGCGGCCGCGTGCGCGGCGTGGTCATCGTGAACAAGGGGCGACGCACGCTGATCGAGGCGAAGACCGTGATCGACGCCTCGGGCGACGGCGATATCGCACTCGCCGCCGGCGCTTCGTTCGACATCGGCGACGCGGCGAAGGGCGAGCTGCAGCCGGTCACGCTGCTGTTCCGGATGGTCGGCATCGAGGCGGAGCGGCTGCTGCGCTTCGCCAAGGAGCATCCCGAGAATTTCGGCTTCGGTGAATACGAGGGCATCGGATTGTCGCCTCGGGAATGCGCCGAGGCGCTCTATCGCCAGGGGCTGCCGAAATTGTTCGTGGTGGCCGATGGGCCAGTGATGCGCGACGCGATCGCCGCCGGCGAGCTGCATCGCTCCTCGATGATCGGAATCACGCCGACCTCGATCGCGCGCAAGGAGGTCAGCCTCAACACGACCAGGGTCGGCCATCTCGACGCGACGGACACGCAGAAGCTCAGCGCGGCGCTGCCCGATCTCGTGCGCCAGGTCTGGGATTGCGCCGGGTTCCTCAAGAAGCGCATGCCCGGTTTCGAGGCCGCGGTGTTCTCGGGCCTGGCGCCGCGCATCGGCATCCGGGAGACGCGCCGCATCATCGGCGACTATGTGCTGTCCGACGACGACGTCGCGCAAGCGCGCAAGCATGAAAACGGCATCGCCAAGGGCGCGCACGAGATCGACGTCCATCTCGCCGGTACGGGACATATGCGCCGCGCGATCGCCGGCGGCGGCTCCTACGACATTCCCTATCCGGCGTTGCTGCCGCGCGGCATCGCCAACATGTTCGTCATCGGCCGCTGCTTCTCCTCGACCCGGATCGCGCATTCCTCGGCGCGCGTGATGGGCACCTGCCTGGCGATGGGGCAGGCGGCCGGCACCGCGGCGGCGATGGCCAGCTCGGCGAATGCCTGGAGCGGCGATCTGCGCGCCATCGACGTGCCGCGGCTGCGCGATGTCCTGCGTGGGCAGGGCGCCATTCTCGAAGGGACGGCCTGATGGCGCAGCGCCTCGGTCACAGCCGATACGACGTGGTGGTCGTGGGCTCCGGCAGCGCCGGACTCGCCGCGTCGATCTCGGCGGCACGCAACGGCGCGCGCACGCTGCTGATCGATGCCGGGCCGACGATCGGCGGCGAGTTGCTCAGTGGCCTGCCGCTCAATGCCTGCCTGAGCGCGCGCGGCGAATGGGTGGTCGGCGGCGTGGTGCGCGAGCTGCTCGAACGCTGCGATCAGATGGGCGGACTCGTGCCGCCGTATTTCGACTGGCGCGCGCTATGGCTGGTCTGCGTCGACCCGGAGATCATGAAGCTCGCGTGCGCGCTGATGACCGCGGAGGCCGGCGTCCATCTGCTGCTCAACAGCTTCGCGGAGGACGTCGTGGTCGAGGACGGCGCGGTGACCGGGCTCATCGTCGCCAACAAGCGCGGGCGCACGCTGATCACGGCCGACATCTTCATCGATTGCTCCGGCGACGGCGACATCGCGGTGCGCGCCGGCGCGCCGTGGGAGAAGGGCGGCGAGGGCGGCGTCTTCCAGCCAGTGACGATGATCTATCGCATGCAGGGCGTGGAGACCGCGCCGTTGCTCGACTTCGTCGTCGCGCATCCCGAGCATGTCGCGCTCGGCGAGAGTCTGCACATCCAGGGCATGTCGAAGCTGGACTGCGCGCATCGGCTGCGTGAACAGGGCGTGCCCTCCGTGTTCTTCGAAGGCCGCTCGTCGTTCCTGTCGCAGGCGATCGCGTCCGGCGAGCTGGCGCCCTGCGGCATCCTGGCGATCTGTCCGGTCTCGACCGCGCGCAAGGAAGTCAGCCTCAACACCACGCGCATCGCCGATCTCGATGCGACGGATGCGGACGCGCTGAGCAGTGCGCTGCCGCGCCTGATCGATCAGGTCTGGCTGTCGGCGGAGTTCCTGCGCCGGCGCGTGCCGGGATTCGAGAACGCCGTCTTCGCCGGCCTCGCGCCGCGCATTGGCATTCGCGAGACGCGGCGCATCATCGGCCGCGACGTGTTGACCGCGGAGGACGTGCTCAGCGGCCGCAAGCGCGCGGATGGCATCGGCAAGGGCGCGCATGAACTCGACGTCCACGGCGCCGGCAAGGCGCATCGTCGCGAGATGATCAAGGATGGCGGCTCCTACGATCTGCCCTTCGGCTGCCTGGTGCCGCTGAACACGCGTAATCTGCTGATCGCCGGCCGCTGCCTGTCCGCGACGCGCGCCGCCCATGGCTCGGCGCGGGTGATGGGCACCTGCATGACCATGGGTCAGGCCGCCGGCACGGCCGCCGCGCTCTGCGCGCTGGAGAACCAGCCGCTCTCCCAGCTTTCCATCGATGCCCTGCGTGAACGCCTCCGCGAACAGGGCGCGGTCCTCGAGACCGATTACTGAGGCGACAATGAGGAGACGACCATGCACAGGATTCTTCGACGCAGCCTGCTCGCGCTGCCGTTGCTACTCGCCGGAGTCGGCGCCGCGACGGCGCAGACGAATGTGACGCTCTGGACATTCCTCGACCCGAACAAGACCTCGCCGCGCGAACTCGCGCTGAAGCAGATGATTGCCGATTTCGAGGCCAAGAATCCGGCGATCAAGATCAAGGTCGAGCCGCAGGATTTCGCGCAGATGCCGCCGAAATTCTTCCTCCAGCACCGTACCGGCGGCAATCCCGACCTGGTCTGGATCGATGCGAAGAATCTCGGTGGGCTGACCAAGTCGGGCGCCGGCGCCGATCTCGGCGCCGCGATCACCGCGCGATGGAACGCCGCCGAGAAGGACGATTACTTCGTCAAGGCGGGATGGGATGCGGGCATCGCCGAGGGCAAGCTCGTCGCGCTGCCGCTCTTTCATGGCGCGAGCGTGATCTATTACCGCAAGGATCTGATGCAGCAGGCGGGCATCGATCCCGCGTCGATCAAGACCTGGGACCAGCTGCGCGACGCCGCCAAGAAACTGACGATCGTGAAGGATGGCCGCACGGAGATCTGGGGCCTGGGCATGCCGCTCGCGCCGATCAAGACCGAGAGCACGCCGGGCGGAGGC
>JANNTF010001148.1:0-4775 GCA_031403455.1 Alphaproteobacteria bacterium
CCGGATAGAAGTGTCAGGCATGTGCCCGGCCGCGCACGCTGCCCCTCCTCAAGTCGAGGAGGGGCGACGTGGGTTTCTTTGTCGTCCCTCCTCGACGTGAGGAGGGACAGGCCGCGAAGCGGCCAGGGTGGTGAGGGCGGAGCGTTGAGCCGTGGCGATCGGGCGCGGCGCGTGCGATATCCCGATCCCATGTCGCCGCACCCCGAATTTTCACCGGACGATTTCGCGATCGCCCTGCGTGTGCTCGATGCCGTCGTCGAGGATCGCGCTTTGCTCGCCGCCTACACCCATGACCAGCGCATCCGACTGCAGCGGCTGGCGGGGGAGGTGGCGAAGCCGGACCCGCTCGCCAAGCGACGGCTCCGACGCAAGCTGCGCCGGCTCGACATGGCCGAGCAGCGCGACGCCGATGAGGCGCTGCGCGCCAGCACCGGCATTCGCGCGCTGCGCGCCAAGCGCGTCTTCCTGACGCCGCCGATGCCGCCCGCGCTCACCTCGGCGCATGTGCCGCAAGCCGATGAGGAGCTGGACGAGCACGACGCGCCCACCGCGACGCTCGACGAGAAGCTGCGCAAGCCGCGCGTCTGCTACACCTGCAAATCCGACTACACCGACATGCACGCGTTCTACGACCAGCTCTGTCCGGCCTGCGGCGACCTCAATTTCAAGAAGCGTGCGCCCGTCCACGATCTGCGCGGCCGCATCGCGATCATCACCGGCGCACGGGTCAAGATCGGCTATCACGCCGCCATCCTGCTGCTGCGCAACGGCTGCCGCGTGGTCGTGACGACGCGCTTCCCGCGGGACTGCGCTGCGCGTTATGCGCGCGAGCCGGATTTCGAGTCCTGGCGTGAGCGCTTGAGCATCTACGGCCTCGATCTGCGCCACACGCCCTCGGTCGAGAGCTTCGCGCGGCACATCGGCGATACGCTGCCGCATCTTGATTTCCTGATCCAGAACGCGTGCCAGACCGTGCGGCGGCCGCCCGAGTTCTACGCCCATATGCTCGAGGGCGAGGAGCGCGCGATGGCGCAACTCCCGCCTGCGGAGGCGGCGCTGATCGCGGCGTACGAAAAACTCCGCCGCGTCTCGATGAGCGCCGGCCTGGCGGCGCCGGCGCAGCTCTCGCAATTCGCGCCGGCCGATCAGCGCGCCCTGGCGGAGTCGACCAGCGCGCTGGTCGAACTCTTCCCGCGGGGCCTGCTCGATGCCGACCTTCAGCAGGTCGATCTGCGTGGGCATAATTCCTGGCGCCTCAGCCTGGACGAAGTGCCGACGCGCGAGCTGCTCGAGGTCCTGCTGGTCAATGCCGTCGGCCCGTTCGTGCTGTCGGGCAAGCTCAAGCCGCTGATGCTACGCACCCCGACCCGCGATAAGCACATCGTGCAGGTCAGCGCAATGGAGGGTCAGTTCAACCGCAACAAGACGGCCAAGCATCCGCACACCAACATGGCCAAGGCGGCGCTCAACATGCTGACCCGCACGTCGGCGCAGGAATATGTGCGCGACGGCATCCACATGAACTCGGTCGACACCGGCTGGATCACCGATGAGGACCCGGCCCATCTCGCGCAGCACAAGATCGACATGCACCGCTTCGCGCCGCCCCTCGACGTCGTCGACGGCGCGGCGCGCATCGTCGACCCGATCTTCGCCGGCCTCGCGACGGGCGAACATGCCTGGGGCCAGTTCTTCAAGGACTACCGCCGCACCTATTGGTGACGGCCGCGCGTCGGCGGCGCTTCGCCCATGTCCCAGAACACGCCGGTCATCATCTGCAGACCTTCGCGCATGATGTGTTCGAGCACGTGCTCATCCGGCGCGTGCTGCGAGCAGCTCGCGTAGGAATGCGGGAACCACAGCGTCGGCATCGCGAGGAGGTCGGCGAAGACGTCGTTGGGCAGCGAGCCGCCGAGATTGGGGATCACCGCCGGCTTGGCGCCCATCGTCCTGGTGACCGAGCCGACCGCCCATTGCACATAGGCGTGATCGGGATCGAGGCGCGTCGCGTTCATCACCGCATGGCTCGGCTCGGACACCTGCACCATGCCGAAGCCCTTGGCCTGGAGGTGCTTGCGCAGCGCCGGCAGGAACCCGTCGGGATGCTTGTCGACGGTGAAGCGGATCTGGCAATGCGCCTTGGCGCGCGGCGGCACGGCGTTCACCGGCCGGTCGGGATTGCCGGTGACCATCGCCAGCACTTCGAAGGTGTTCCAGCCGAAGACCTTCTCGGCCTGGGTGAAGCCGGGCTCGCCCCAATACTCGTCGATGACGGGGCCGTCGGGGCCGGGATCGACGCGCAGATCGGCGAGCGCGTGGCGCACCGAATTCGGGATCGAGTCCGGCAGGATGTCGCGCGCCAGCACCTTGCCGTTGCGATCGATGATCGCGGCAATCGCGTGGCTGAGGATCACGCCCGGATTGGCGAGCAGCCCGCCCCAATTGCCGGAATGATGGCCGCCCGCGCGCAGATCGACGGTCAGATCGAAATTGAGCGCGCCGCGCGTGCCCATGTAGATCGTCGGCCTGTCGGGCGCGAGGCGCGGGCCGTCGGAGCCGATCAGCAGATCGGCCTTCAGCATGTCGCCGTATTTCGCGGCGAATTCATGCAGGCCCGGCGAGCCGATCTCCTCGGACGTGTCGATCAGGACGATCGAGTTGAAGCCGAGGCGCCCACGCTGCTTCAGCACCATCTCGAGCGCGGTCATGTTGATGGAGTGCTGCGACTTGTTGTCCGCCGTGCCGCGCCCGTAATAGCGATTGCCTTCCTTCTTGAGCACCCACGGGTCGAGGCCCTTGCGCCATTGCGGTTCGAGACCGCGGATGACGTCGCCATGGCCGTAGGTCAGCACGGTCGGGAGATTCTTGTCTTCGATGCGCGTGGCGACCAGGAACGGGCCGCCGCCTTCGACCGGATTGTCGATGACCTTGTTCTCGTAGCCGAGCTTGGCCAGGCACGGCCCGATCTCCTCGGTCAGATAGCTGCGCAGGAACGGATGCGAGGCCAGGATCTGGCTCTCGGTCTTGATCGCGACCCGTCGTGCGAGATCCTTGATGAACGAGCCGTCGTCGTAATACGCGACGGCGCGGGCGATGGCTGCTTCGCGAGACATGATCGGAACTCCTGCGGGCGGGGCGAGGCCGGGATGCTATGCGAGCAGGTCAGCCCCAGGCGAGTGGGATCGCACGGCGCTCGGTCAAGGCGGTTTCGGCCGCGAGGCAGATCTTCAGGCTCGGCAGCGCCTCGCGTGCCGAGACGAGCGGGCGGCGGGCGGGGACGTCGATGGCCAGACGGCGCAGCTGCTCCTCGAGCTCGAAGACTTCGCCGGATTTCTCGATCGCCACGAGTTCCGCTTCGCCGGCGCCCGCCCGCTGCAGCTTGAGTTCGAAGCTGGGTGTGGTGGTGCGATCCATGGCGCCGGCCCACCAGGTCCGCAGCGCGCCGCCATCGCCGGCGATTTCCAATGCCAGCGTGTGTTCGAACCCCGCGACGCATTGCGAGAACACGGCATAGGCGCCATCGGCAAAGCGCAGGCGACAGGTGAACGCGTCGTGCATGCCCTTGCCGAGCGGCGACGCGACGGCGTCGGCGGCGATCTCGACGGGCAGGCCGCATTCACGGAAATACCAGAGCAGCAGATCGATGTAGTGGATCGGCTCCTCGAGGATCCATGAGCCGACCTGATCGCTGGTGCGGCGCCAATTGCCGGACCCTGGCCGGAAGGGACGGCGGAACAGCGTGAGGTTGGCGTAGCGCGCGCGGCCGATCGCGCCGTCCGCGATCAGCGACCGCACGCGCGCCCATTGCTTCGAGACATGCAGCTCCAGCCCGACGCCGACATAGAGGCCCGAGCGCTCGGCGGCGGCGACGACGCGCTCGGCATCCGCCAGCGTGGTCGCCATCGGCTTCTCGACCAGCACATGCTTGCCGGCGGCGAGTGCGGCCAGCGTCATCTCCGCGTGGAGGTAGTTGGGCGCCACGATGTCGACCAGCTCGATGGCCGGATCACGCAGCAGGGCGTCCAAGGTGCGATGGATCGCGACTCCGGGATGATCGGACGCCGCCTTGCCCGCCGAGACATCGCCGTGACAGACGATGCCGGCCAGCGAGAGCGCCGGCAGCTTGGCGATGGCTCTGGCGTGCATCTCGCCCCAGGCGCCGTAGCCGATCAAACCAACGCGCATCGCGCAACTCCCCCGTGACCAGACATCAGTCTGCCGCGTGGGATCTCGCGTGGGGAACGGAAATCCGCGTCCGATCGGTGACGGCGTTTCAGTCCGCCGCCGCGGCCATGTCGCCTGGAGGCGTCACGGCGATCGTTCTCGGCAACCGAACCGTGAAGGTGGAGCCTTCGCCGATGCGACTCTCGACTCGGACCTCGCCGCCATGCAGCTCGACCAGCGCCTTGACCAGATTGAGGCCGATGCCTGTGCCGGAGAGGCCCTTCGCGGTGCTCGCGCGGAAGAAGCGCGCGAAGAGTTTCGGGATCTCGTCCGCGGGAACGCCGATGCCGTAGTCGCGCACGCTGACATGGGCGTGGTCGCCGTCGGTTCCGATCGCGACGTCGATGCGCCGGCTGGCGCCGGAATACTTGATCGCGTTCGACACCAGATTGGTGAAAGCATGATCGAGCAGTCGTGCATCGGCCACGATCTCGATGCGTGGCCGCGTCGACGCCAGCTCGAGGGCGAACCCGTCGGCGATGCCCTCGAGGCGCTTGCAGATGCCGGCGAGCAGCGCCACCAGATCGACGGTCTGCGCATTGAGCTCGACG
>JANNTF010001149.1:0-3592 GCA_031403455.1 Alphaproteobacteria bacterium
GACGGCACCTGGAGTCACCACCCCGCGCGTGCTGCGCACGCGCTGCCCCTCCTGAAGTTGAGGAGGGGCGACTTGGTTACTGTTGTCGCCCCTCCTCGACTCGAGGAGGGGCAGCGCGCGAAGCGCGCGGGGTGGTGAGTCCTGTGTCAATGCGCCTCCGCCCACGATGCGCCGTGGCCGGCATCGACCACCAGCGGCACCGAAAGTTCGACCACCGGCTTGGCGGCGTTCTCCATCACGCCGCGGACCACGCCGATCGTCCGCTCGCGCTCGGCCGGCGCGACCTCGAACAGCAATTCGTCATGGACCTGCAGCAGCATGCGCGCCGAGAGCTGCGCACGAGAGAGAGCGTCGGGGATGCGGATCATCGCGCGCTTGATGATGTCGGCAGCGCCGCCCTGGATCGGCGCATTGATCGCCGCGCGTTCGGAGAAGCTGCGCTGCGCGGGATTCTTCGACGCGATGCCCGGCACATGGCAGCGGCGTCCGAACAGCGTCGTCACGTAGCCTTTCGCATGCGCGAGCTTCTTGGTCTCATCCATGTACGCGCGGATGCCGGGATAGCGCTTGAAGTAGACATCGATGTAGCTGCGCGCCTCGCTTTGCGGGATCGAGAGCTGGCGCGCGAGCCCGAAGGCCGAGATGCCGTAGATGATCCCGAAATTGATCGCCTTGGCGCGGTTGCGCACCTCTTTCGGCATGCCCTTGATCGGTACGCCGAAGACCTCGCTCGCGGTCATCGCGTGGATGTCGAGGCCGTTGCGAAACGCCTCCTTGAGCGCCGCGATGTCGGCGACATGCGCGAGCAGCCGCAGCTCGATCTGCGAATAGTCGAGGCTGACCAGCTCCAAGCCCTTCTCCGCCACGAAGGCGGTGCGGATCTTGCGGCCTTCCTCGGTGCGCACGGGAATGTTCTGCAGGTTGGGATCGGTCGAGGACAATCGTCCGGTCGACGCCACCGCCATCGCGAAGGAGGTGTGCACGCGTCCGGTCTCGGGATTGATCTGCTCGACCAGCGCGTCGGTATACGTTGACTTGAGCTTCGCAAGCTGACGCCAGTCGAGCACCAGCCGCGGCAGCTCATGGCCCGCGGCGGCGAGATCCTCGAGCACGTCGGCACCGGTCGCATAGGCGCCGGTCTTGGTCTTCGCCGGCTTCGCGCCGTCGGGCTGCTGCAGGCTGAGCTCGTCGAACAGGATCGTGCCGAGCTGCGCCGGCGAGCCGATATTGAATTCGCGGCCGGCCGCCTTGTGGATGCGCTTCTCGTATTCGGCGAGGCGCAGCGCGAAGTCACTCGAGAGCCGGCGCAGCACCTCGCGATCGACGAGGATGCCCGCGCGCTCCATCGCCGCGAGAATCGGCACCAGCGGCCGCTCGATCGTCTCGTAGACGCCGACGAGCCTGTCGGTCACCAGCCTCGGCTTCAGCGTGCGATGCAGTCGCAGAGTCACTTCGGCGTCCTCGGCGGCGTAGTCGCGCGCCTTGTCGAGCGCGACTTCGGCGAATCCGATGCGCGACTTGCCGGTGCCGGTGACCTCGTCATAGGTGATGGTCTTGTGCGCGAGGTGGAGTTGCGCGAGCTCGTCCATGCCGTGGCCATGCGCGCCGCCCTCGAGCACGTAGCTGACCAGCATCGTGTCGTCGATCGGCGCAACCGCGACGCCGTAGCGCGCGAAGATGCATGAATCGTATTTGATGTTGTGCCCGATCTTGAGCACGGAACTGTCCTCGAGCAGGGCTTTGAGCTTCTTCAGCGCCGCGTCGCGTGGCAGCTGTCCCGCGACGAGCTCCGTCTTGCCGCCGAGGGCCAGCTGGCCCTCGGCTGGCGCGCCGCCGGCCGTCACATGCGCGAGCGGGATATACGCGCCCTCGCCGGGCTCGATCGCCAGCGACACGCCGACGAGTTCGGCGCGCACCGCATCGAGCGAGGTGGTCTCGGTATCCACCGCGAGCTGCCCGGCCTCGAGGGCGCGCGCGATCCAGCGGTCGAGCGTCGCCTCGTCCTGGATCAGGACGTAGCGCGCCGCGCCGGCCGGCATCGGCGTGGGCACGCCCGCCTCGCTCCTCGGCGCGGCCGGCGCGTCGGTCGAGACGATGCTGCCATCGGCCTGGAACCGCATGAGCAGGCTCCTGAAGCTCTGCGCCTCGAGAAAACTGCGCAGGATCGCCGGATCGGGCCGGCGCTTGATCAGCGCATCGAGCTCTTCGGGCAACACGCAATCGTCCTTGAGCCGCACCAGCTCGCGGCTGATGCGCGCCTTGTCGGCGTTGGTGAGCAGCGCCTCGCGACGCTTGGGCTGTTTGATCTCTCCCGCCCGCGCCAGCAGCGTGTCGAGATCGCCGAACATCCCGATGAGTTCCGCCGCCGTCTTGACGCCGATGCCGGGCACGCCCGGTACGTTGTCGGTCGAATCGCCCGCCAGCGACTGGACATCCACGACGCGATCGGGCGCGACGCCGAATTTCTCCAGCACTTCAGCTTCGCCGATCGGCTTGTTCTTCATCGGATCCCACATCGCGACGCCCGGCCGGATCAGCTGCATGAGATCCTTGTCGGAGGAGATGATCGTCACCTTGGCGCCGGATTCCTGCGCGGCGCGCGCATAGGTCGCGATCAGATCATCGGCCTCGAAACCGGCCGCCTCGATGGCGGGCAGGTTGAAGGCGCGCGTGGCCTCGCGCACCAGCGCGAATTGCGGCACCAGCTCGGGCGGCGCTTCCGGGCGATGCGCCTTGTACTCGGGATAGATATCGTTCCTGAAGCTGCGCCGTCCGGCATCGAAGATCACCGCGATATGGTCGCAATCCTGTTCCTGCAGCAGCTTCCACAGCATCGAGCAGAAGCCGAACACGGCGCCGACCGGCGTGCCGTCCGCGCGCGTCATCGGCGTCTTGATCGCGAAGAACGCACGGAAGATGTACCCGGATCCGTCGATCAGGCAGAGATGCTTGAGCGGCTGAGGATCGGCTGACGCGCGCGGCTTCGGGGGACGCTTCTCGGACATGAGGATCCCGTTCTAGACGATCATGCCGATCGACTCACGCTCGGCGTTCGCGACGCCGATGGCCGGCCGGGATCCCGCCATCGACGCGGGATCAGTGCCCGCCCGCGCCCACGCCCTTCTTGAGGACGAATTTGCGATCGCAGTAGCCGCATTCCCCCGTCCCGTCCTTGCGCAGATTGATGTAGACGCGCGGATGGCCGAGCGCGCCACCGTCGCCGTCGCAGGCGACCACGTTGGTCTCGACCTCGATCGTCTCGGGCGGCGGCGGGGCCACACGCGTCACGGTCGGGGGAGGTGACATGGGAGATACTCGATTGGCTCGATTGCGCGGGAGTGCTCGTGAATGATAGCGATCGATCCATATGTTGCAACGGACGAGATCTGCGAAGGACGTCAGAGCAGCCCCATGCCACAGGCCGAAGCGCCATCACCCGACAACGCGGTGGAAATCCTGGATCTCTCCAAGATCTATGCGGCCAGCGGGAAGGCGCCGGCCAAGCTTGCGCTCGATGGCGTGTCGCTGACGGTCAAGCGCGGCGAGATCTTCGGTCTGCTCGGCCCGAACGGCGCCGGCAAATCGACAATCA
>JANNTF010001150.1:0-4292 GCA_031403455.1 Alphaproteobacteria bacterium
CGGTTGTCGCTCGCCGTGAGCAGCGTCTCCGGGCCGAAGCGCGTCATGAACGCGCCGCCATGCGCGCGCGGGATTGACGGATTCCAGATGGTGTTGCGCGCGAAGCGGTTGCCGGGCGGCCGGATGCGATCCTGCCGGGCAAAGTCGCGCAACGCCGGATAGCGCGCGAAATAGCGCGCGCGGTCCCATGCCGGCGATGCCAGCTCGCGGCTCCACGCTTCGCGATAGGAGTCGAGATAGCGTCGTCCCCAATCCTCGAGGAAGAAGCTGAACTCGAAGCTGCAGGCGCAATCCACGAACAAATTGCCGCTCACCTCGAGCTCCGACCCGCCGTTCGATTTGATCGCCGCGACGTTGCGATTCGTCGCGCTGCCGAAGCCCAGGAAGACATTGTCGCGGATTGCGAGTTCCATCGATGCGTTGTCGGCATACACACCGTGCACATCGTCGCGCGCCGTGCCGATCGCGTGCAGCAGGTTGGCGCGGATGACCGTGCCGCGGCGCAGCGGCTCGAAGCCGAGATTGAGGTAGATCGCACCCATGTCGGTGAAGTCGCGCGCGACGTCGGCGATCTCGCAGCCCTCGACGAGATGGTCGTTGCCGCGGATCTCGACCGCCATGTGCGGCCCGCGTCGCAACCGGCAATTTCGCAACGTCTGTCCGACGCCGCGCAGCGAGACCGCCGCCGCGTAGACCTTCTGCCAGTATCCCCAGTCCTCGATCTCGCAATCCTCGACGAGGCCGCCCCCGGCTTCGAGCGTCGCGAGGTCGCCGCCGTCGAGATCGATCCCGGCGCCGCCGATCGCGTGCACCAGGCATTGCCTGATCGCGTGCCGGCTCCCCTTGGCCACGATTCCGCCGCGACCGAAGGCGCGGATCTCGCAGCGCTCGATCCGGCAACCGGCGCCGCCATCGATCGCGACGGCGATGTCGCGGCCGCCCTCGAGGACGATGCCCTCGATCAGGACGTGGTTCGCTCCCTTGATCTCGATCATGGGTGTCGCGAGCGCGGAGACGGTGAGCGTCGGCGCCCGATCATCGACGGGCAGCGGCCGGAGCAGGTAGATCGCCTGCTCGTCGGTATCGACGACATGGTCGCCCGGCTGCGCGATCTCCTCGAAGACGTTGTCGAAGAAGAACCCGTCGGCCGTGGGCTGCAGGCCCATGCGCTCTCGAAACGCCAGGGTGATGCGCTTGCGCCAGCGCGCGATCCGGCGCACCCGGTTGTAGGACCATGCGAAGGGGCGGCTGAAAACACCGTCGACCCAGATCTCGCCGGACCGCCACAGCGCCGGACGATCGAAGTCGTAGCCGAACGTCTCGAGCGGCTTCTTGAATCGGAGCGGGTAGCGGCGCAGCCCGTCATGGACAATCCGACCCATGCGAACCAGCTCGTCGCGTGGCCAGCGCGCCCGGGCGAGCCGTATGCCCTCGGCGAAGATCTCGATCGGCGTCGGTGGGACGGGGAAATGGTAGCCGTGACGCTGGAATCCTCCGGCATCCACGCCGAGCCGGCGCAGATCGATGCGCCGCAGCGACATGCGCGCCGAAGGATCGACGAGCCGTTCCAGCCGCCGCCGATCCGAGACCGGCTCGAGCGCTGCTTCCGGGACGGGGCATGCGCCGCTCAGGACGACATCGGCGCCCGGCAGCGCCGCGATCCGGAACGGCGCCTCGGCGCTGCCGGACAAAGATGAATCCAGCACCAGCGACTCGCGGATGCGGTGCACGCCGCCAGCGAGAAGAATGCCGGCGCGGTGCTGCGCACGTGACCGGCGCAACGCCTCGGCGATGGTCGCGCAGGGCGCGTCGAGCGTGCCCGGCGCGCAATCATCGCCTAGGGGTGCAACGACGATCTCGGCGCCCGCCGACATGGAAATTCAGCTGCGCATCAGGAGGTCGTGAATCACCGGCGGGATCCGGCGCCGATCGGTCCCCAGTCGCAGCGTGTAACAGGGCACCTCGCGGAACAGCCGCGAGAGGATCGCGAGCGTGTGACGTCCGGAGCTCGGCCAGCGCAGGCTTGTCTCGGCGGCGAGAATGCGCAAACCCTCCGCGGCATTCGCCGGCGCCAGCGTCGTCTCGAGACCGCCGACGACCCGGGGCATCAGCAAGGCGCGCAGCGGCGCGCGCTCGAGCGGCTTGCCCGGGAAAAGATCGTTCAGGAAATAGAGCGCCTTGCCGTTCTGAAGAGTGGCGACGCGCTCGCGCAGGCGCGCCAGATGCGGATGCTGCTCGATATCCGCCGGCGTCGATTTGGCGGTGCTGTAGAGGCTGAACACGGTCGGTTCCGGCATCGCGCCGACCAGGGCGCGATCGTCGCCGAGATGGCGCAACGGCGAGTCCAGGCAGGCGAGACTGCTGTTCGATTTCCCGGCGCCGTTCACGCCGACGAGCAGCGCCGCGGCGTGCGGCACTCCCACCGCGGCGCAATGCACGAGCGCAAGGCCGTGCGGATTCAGCCAGTTGTGGAACAGCGTGAAGAGGGGCGACGCGGTCTCGTGGTCGGGCACGTCGTCGGCGACGCCGATCCAGTAGATCGCCCGGCGGCGCGATCCATCCAGCAGGGTGAGCGCGCTGTGCCAGACATTGTAGTGGGCGTACCAGCCCTGATCGATGAACGAGCCGATCTCGCCGTTGACGCGCAGCTCGGACTCGATCCAGGGCGGCTGCGCCATCGCGACACCGGTGGTCGCGCTGTCCCATGCATCGAGAATCAGATCAGGAGTTCCGGCGCCGTCGAAGGCGAGATGGGCGAGCGCCGGCGCCAGCCGATGCACGAGGGCGGGGCCGGCGAAGCGCATCCGAAGGTGTAGCCCGCCGACGCGGAAATCGCGCGCGATCGCGCCGCCCGCCGCCGCGGCCGCGCGCTCCCAGCGCGACGCGACGGCCGCGAAATAGGCGGCCGGCGCAGGCGCGGTGCCAGCGACAGAGCTGGCCGATGCAACGGTCATGCGCCCGCTTGCTTCATGTTCGGCCAGCCGGTCTCGTCGACCTCATGGATCGGATCGAGGAGCAGAAGGTCCTGCATGTCCGAGTATTTCTTGAGTTCAGGCGCGGTGAACGGCGTCTCCGCGGGCGGCATTGCCGCGATCGTTCCGGGCGATGGGGCGCCGTCGCCCGGCACGATCAGCTGCTCGCGGAGCAGCTCGTCGATGAACGGTGCGATGGCCGCACGGGCCGCGGGCTCGGCCTCTCCGTAGCGCTGCGCGATCGCCGCGATCAATTCCTCGGCGCCGCGTCGATCCTCGATCAGCTTCCAGATCTCGGCCGCCGTGTTCTGCAGGCTGAAATAGTTTCCGGTCTCGAGATTGATCGCGACGACCTCGCCGTCGATCGTTTCGCTGGCCACGGCAGGCTCGTTCTTCTTGTAGTAGGTCATCTCTGGTCCTCTGTCTTCGTGTTCCCGTCCGCGCTGTCCCCGCCGCGCGGCAATCCCGCGAACCACGCCGCGAGCGGCGCGACTTCGCCGGTGCCGCCGCGCCGCCGGTCGATCGAGCGCTTGAGATGCGCCGCGAGGCCGAGCGAGCTATGCCCGGGGGTCCGCGTCAGACTGGCGTCGTGGCGGCGGTAGCGGATCGTGATGGCATCGACGAATTTCGCGCGCAGACCCGCTTCGCGCGCGCGCAGCAGGAAGTCGACATCCTCGCCGTAGCGTAGCGTCTCATCGAAGCGGCCGACGCGCTCGAACACCGAGCGGCGGAACAGCGCGCAGCCGAGCTGCGTCACGAAGAAGGGCGGCGCCTCGTCGACCGCTTCTCCTGACGCTTCGGGCCGCGTGCGAAACATCTGCGTCTTGCCGAGCACCAGATCGAAATGGCTCCAGGGTGCGAGCCAGGGCAGCTGCAGGATCAGCTTGTCGGATGGCCAGAGATCGTCGCAGTCGAGGAGTGCCACGACGTCCGCCTGCGCCGCGGCGATCCCGGCGTTGCGCGCTGCCGGCGCGCCGGCCTTGGACTGCCGCAGCAGGCGCACCGCCGGCATAATCCGCTGGACGATCTCGGCCGTGGCATCGGTCGAGCCGTCGTCCACGACGATGATCTCCGTACTGCCGCAATCCTGGGCGCGCACGCTGGCGATCGCGTCGGCAATGAATGCCGCCCCGTTATAGGCCGGGACAACGACGCTGATCTGAGGCGACGTCACGAGACCGCTCCCGACGCGTCGATGCGCTGGCGCTGGATCGAGCTGCGCATCGAGCGCAGCAGTTCCGTCGTATTGCGTCGCGCGTCGAGCGACAAATTGGTCCCGTGGATGCGCTTGAGGAGGATGAGTTCCGGGTCGCCGCCGAT
>JANNTF010001151.1:0-1956 GCA_031403455.1 Alphaproteobacteria bacterium
TATCTGTCCGGCGCCTCGATCTGCTACACGCGCTTCGGCTTCCCCGATATCGGCCTCGTCTCGGTGAGCGAGGTGATCGACACGCTGGCCGCGATCCGCGAGCGCACGACGATCCCGGTCATCGTCGACATCGATACCGGCTTCGGCAATGCGCTGAACGTCCAGCGCAGCATCCGCGGCTTCGAGCGCGCCGGCGCGTCGGCGGTGCAGCTCGAGGATCAGGTGACGCCCAAGCGTTGCGGCCATCTCAAGGACAAGGCGCTGATCCCGACGGCCGAGATGGTCGGCAAGATCAAGGCCGCGCTCGATGCGCGCAGCGGCGACATGGCGCTGATCTGCCGCACCGATGCGATCGCCGTCGAAGGCTTCGACCAAGCGCTCGCGCGCGCGGATGCCTATGCGGAAGCGGGCGCGGACATGATCTTCGTCGAGGCGCCGCCGAGCACGGAGCATCTCGCAATGGTGGCCAAGCGCTATGCCGGGCGCGTGCCGGTCATGGCCAACATGGTCGAAGGCGGCAAGACGCCGATCCTCGCGGGCGAGGAGCTGGAGAAGCTCGGCTACAAGCTCGTGATCTTTCCGGGCGGCACGGTGCGCGCGCTCGCCTTCGCGATGCAGGATTATTTCCAGAGCCTCCGAGCCAACGGCACGACCACGCCGTGGCGCAACCGCATGCTCGATTTCGCCGGCATCAACAGGCTGATCGACACCGACGGCTATCTCGCCCTCGGCAAGAGCTTCGAGGCGAAGGAGGAGCGCGGCGGCGACTGATCGGTCGGCACTTCCATCGCGCGAGATCCTCGCTACTATCGCCGGCACAACAGTCAAATCTGCGCAACAGAGGGGGACTGAATCATGGGATTTGTGAAACGGATCGCTGCGCTCGCCGCGGTCTTGCTGCTCGGCGCGGCGCAATTGCAGGCCGTCGCGCAGGAGGTGCCGGCGAAGCGGCTGCAGGACATCTACGCGATGACGCCGGCGCAGATGGGCGCGACCGGCGCCTGGACGCGCGCGAGCTACGACCGGCTGCTCGCCTATGTCAGGTCGATCAAGGATCCGAAGATCCGCGCGATGGTGCTCGACATGGTCGTCGATCCGAAATCGACGGTGTTCAACGCATCAGCCGACAAGCACGCTTTCCTGCACTCGCCGGCGGCCGGCGGCCCGGGACATCACTACTATCCCGGCGGGCTCGCGGTGCATGCGGTGGAGAATATCGAGATCTCGCTCGGCTGGGCGGATGCGCTCGCGCGCGTGCATGGCGTGGAGAACACCAATCGCGACATGATCATCGCGGCGCTGACTCTGCATGACTGGGCGAAAGTCTGGTACCTCTGGGATCCGGCGACCGCGACGATCAAGCGGCCGAGCTGGTTTCCCGAGTATTGGGGCGGCGCCGAAGGCATCGCGAAGTGGAAATGGATGGGCGGCCATGGCGCCATCGCCTATGCCGAGATGATGCGGCGCGGCGCGCCGGCCGATCTCGTCATCGCCACCGCGGCCTCGCATTTCGACGCGTATTGGGACGTCGACCGGGCGCAGGGCAAGGAAGGGCTGGACGCGGCGCTGTCCGAGGCCGCGAAGCTCGCGGCGATGCCGGCGATCAAAGTGGATCCGGCGAAGCGCATGGCCGAATGGTTCATGATCGTCTACTCCGACGGCTCGTGGTCCTACTCGCACTACATCGCCGGCCAGTTCGCGCATAACTGGGTGCGCGAAGTGGCAAAGGACATCGGCATCGATCCGAAATCCGGCGAGGCGAACAAGCTCGCGAATTTCGTGCTCACGCGGATCTCCGATTTCAAGCTCTACAATCTCTACCAGACCGCCGGATTCGACGCGTCGGTGCCGAAGAAGCTCATCCTCTCGATCATCAAGGACTCGGCCGCTTACGAGGTGCCGGGGGGTTGATCCGGCGAGCAACCGGTTCCGGGTTCCGAATTCGGAACCCGGAAC
>JANNTF010001152.1:0-4961 GCA_031403455.1 Alphaproteobacteria bacterium
GCGCGAGCGTCACCGCCTGTCCCAACGAGCTGAACACGATCAGTCGATTGCCCGTCATCGTCGGACCGGTCCAGACGATGCGCCCCTTCTTGCGCTGCGAATCCGTGAAGCTCTCCAACTGCTGCACCCACCGCACGCGGCCATCGCGACGGCGCAGCGCCACGACTTCGTTGTCCACCGTCGTCACGAACAGGAAATCGCCGGCAAGCCACGGGGTGTGCAAGCTTCCGATGTTCTGCTCCCAGAGCCGCGCACCGCTGCGCAGATCGATGGCGGCCAAGCTGCCGCCATGGCTGATCGCATAGACGACGCCCTTGTCGATCACGGGCAAGCCGCGGACATCCGACAGGGCCGAGATCGCATCCGTGCGCAACGCCCCGGCCAGGGCCTCGGTCCACAGCACGCGGCCATTGTCCGAGCGCATGGCGAAGATCTCGCCCGACGAGAACGACGCGACGACGATGTTCCCGTCGATGGCCGGGCTGGACGCGCCGAAAAGTCCAGCCGCCTCGGTGATGCCAGCCTGCGCCCAGAGCTTGCGTCCGGACTGGGCATCCAGCGCATGGATCTGATTGTCGACGGAGATGGCGAACACGCGCCCGCCGGCGATCGCGGGGCCCGAACGAAACGGCGCCGTCAGAGTCGTCCGCCAGATCTCCTTGCCGGTTGCGGAGTCCACGGCGAGCATTTGCGCCTGTCCCGTCGCAACGAACAGCACGTTGTCGCTGATGGCCACACCGCCGCCGCCGCCCGTGGATCGGGAGCCGCTTGCCTCGACGTCGATGCTCCAGATCCGTCCGCCCGTCGACGCATCGATCGCCGAAAGTCGCGTTCCCGCATCCAGCGCGTAGACGCGGCCGTCAGCGATCACCGGTGTGCTGGTGACGCGGCCGTCGCGCGACACACCGGCGCCGAGGCTCGCGCGCCAGGCGACGCCGATCCCCGATACCGACAGATGCTGCATGACATGGTTGGCGGATCCACCCGCCTGCGGCCACGCGTCGTTCGCCACCGCGACCGGCACCTCGACAACGAGATCGGCAAGCCGTGGATCGGGATCGATCTTCGACTCGCTGGCGAGAACGGCGCGACGATCGCCGGGCAGCGGCGGCTTGGGCGGCGCGCCGAAGTAACGATCGAACAGGTCACAACCACCAAGGCTGAGCGCCATCGCCAGAAGCGCTGCGGCCGAGCGAACCGAAATGGTCATCAGCTGCCGATCGCCTGGAGCATTTCTGCCGCGCGCGCACGCGCAGTTTGAGGCGCGGCCGCATCGTCAGCGATCTTGGCGTAGAGTTCCTTGGCGCGATCGGCCTTGCCCGCCCGCAGCGATGCGATCGCGGCGACCTCGTACGCACCGAATCGCCAGGGCGACGTCGTCGTCGTCAACCGGGCGAGCATGCCGTCGATCTCCGCAGCGGACGCCGTCTCGACACTCGCCAGGGCGCCGAGCATTGCGGCCGCATCGCGCAGATCAGGGTCTCCCGCCGCATCGTTGGCGACGCTGCGGTAGATCGCGATAGCGCCGGGCAGATCTCCGTTCCGGGATTTCAGGCCGGCATCGTAGAGCTGGGCCAGTGCCCGGTATCCCGACCGACCATCCTGGCCAAGCGCTGCCAGGGCCGGCGAGGCGGCTTTGATATCTCCGGCATTGGCTTTCGCCGCCGCGGCAAAGAACCGGTCACCTTCGGCGGACGCCTGCTTGTGTTGATAATCGGTCCAGAACGTCCAGCCCGCCGTGGCGAGAACCACGGCCACAGCCGCCCCCAGAACATAGTTGCCATAGGCCTTCCAGAGCTTCTCGGCCCTGTCACGCTTCAGGTCGTCATCGACTTCATTGAAGATGTCTGCCACGGCGTACTCGTCTGGAACGGAGGATACTTAAACTCGCGGTAACATACCGACGGACAAGCAGCCAAGCAAACCGAGACTCGATGTCAGGATCATGCAGGAACACATTGAAACGTCGCACGGATCTTCACGCGACTGAGACATCACGGCTGCCAGCTTTAAGCGTTGTTTAGGTCCTGTCGATTTAGCGTCGAATGCATGACGTCACGCACCGCCATCATGTTGCTCGCGGCCTTGCTGTTGCCAGCATGCCAGAACCTCCCCGCCCTGGTCGGACTGGGGTTGATCGAAAACAACAATTACCGCACATCGGGACGCAGCATCACGGGCTGGGCCATGTCCACCATGAGCGATCAGGATTGCGAGCCGATGCGTGTCTTCGAGCGCACCGCGGTCTGTCGCGAAATTCCGCCACCCCCGCTCGAGCCGCTCTGCTACCGCACGCTGGCGGCGGTGACCTGCTACACGCAGCCCAACGCGGCCCTCTCGATCAACCAGCGTCTCCCCGCGGCTGGACAGGCGCGCTGAGATTAGCCAGTTTTCTCCTTCGGAGATCGGCGGGTTACGAGCGCCGACGACGCCAGGGGGTAAATGGGTACACTCGTCCGACTGAAAGACGTCCAGCAGGCGCACGGCGCCCCATTCTTCGATCGCCGTGAATTGCGGACCATCTTGGCTCTCTACGCCGAGCGCGTGGCGCACGGGGAGTGGCGCGACTACGCGATCGACCAGCAACAGCGCTATGCCGGATTTGCCGTCTTCCACCGAGCCAATGACTGGCCCCGCTACATGATCGCAAAGTTCCGGCCCGGCACGTACCGCCAGGGTGATTTCGTGCTGTACGCCGGGCCCGTGCGCCTCGCGCATGCGCGCACGGTCGACGGTGTGCTGAGCAAACTGCGCGCCGATCTCGACGCCAAGAAATAGCCGCGTCGTCGCGCTCTAGTGAACGGCGCCGCTCGAATGCGCCCGCAACAGGCGGATCTGCTCCTGCGCCATCTCGATCGAGTCCGTGGCCTGGCGGCGTTCGTGACCCGGATCGTGCCTGACGGCAGTTTGAGCCAGCTCCAGCGCCTGGAGCAGCAGCTCCGCCACATCGAGACGTTGCTGGTCGCAGGCGTCGTTGAACGCCAGGAAGATCTTGTCGCTCAGGCGGCGTGAATCGCTCATGCGCTTCACGCTAGCGGCGCAGCGCTTAACGAGATCTGAAGCCTACTCCTCCCGACATCCGGGATGGCGCGCCTACCCAATTGACTATCCGGACTCATTACACCTATCCGTCGGTGCATGGTCTCCAGGATTGACCCCCGGGCCATTGGAATCACCCGGTGACCAACGGGTTGCCAATTTGACCCTCATGCCCTGAGCAGTTTCCGATCCGGTTGCTTCACATCAGCTGTCGCAGATTCGCGCGGTCAGGCGGAAGCCTGTCGTCGACCCGGACGACCTTCATCTTTTTGTGAGCTTGGGGTGCGCTGTCGAGAATTTTGCGCCTGCCGCAGCGGCGCGCTGTCATCACGGTAATGTAGTCTTCGACAACATCGGCGGGAGCGGTGAAACTCGTGCTCGCACACCCTCCGTCTCGCCACGAATGCCTCAATACCGCACTCGACGACTCGTCGCACGCAATCGCCGCCACAATTTGGAAGCAGCTTGTGTCATCTGCTCCGATCCAGCGTATTCTCTCAAGGATGGAGCCTGCTGGCCGCGAAAACGTTTTTAATCGTGTCGTGGGTACATCCCGATCCCCATGCTGCTGAACGCAAGCCGCTAGACTCCGTATAGCCGCGGTCACGAAGCGTCCGGCCATGGGCGAGAGCGGCGGTGCAGCGTGGTTGATCGGCGGACAATTCTACTCGGCGGCGGCGTTGTAGCTCTCGCGGGCGTGAGCGCGGCTTACCTGGGCCTTCGGGATATGGGCTCCATGGAGGAATACACTGCTTCCATAGCGGCCACCCGCGCGGCGCTGAAGCAGACGCCGGAGATACGCGACTTCATCCGGTATGCGACGCTCGCGGCGAACAGCCACAACACGCAGCCCTGGCGATTCAAGCTCACCGAACGCGGCATCGATATCCTGCCTGACCTCACGCGGCAGATCCTGGTCGTCGACCCGGACAACCATCATCTCTTCGCCAGTCTCGGCGGCGCGGCCGCGAACTTGGCCATCGCGGCCGGGATGCGCGGAAAGTCAGGCGAGTTGAGCTTCAACCGGGAACAAGACGGCTCCGTGATGTTCACGTTCGGGGGTGGATCTCCAGTCCAACCCGCGATGTTCGACGCGATCCCGAAGCGGCAATCAACCCGTCGCGACTATGATGGCAAGACGGTCAGCGCCGCCGACCTGCAAACCCTGGCGGCCGCCGGTGCCGTTCCCGGCGTTGATCTGGTCCTCATCACGGATCGGCCGCAGATCGATCGCGTGCGTGATCTGGTTGTTGCCGGCAACAGCGCGCAGATGGCGGATGCTGCGTTCGTGCGGGAGCTGAAGACCTGGCTGCGCTTCAGTCCGCGAGAGGCGATGGAGGCGGGCGATGGTTTGTTCAGCGCATCGAGCGACAATCCAGCGCTTCCGGCATGGCTCGGGCCGTTTGTGTTCGACCTCGTCTTCAAGGCGGCCGCCGAAAACGATAAATACGCACGGCAGATCGCGACATCTGCCGGTATCGCGGTGTTCGTTGCGCAACGGGACGACCGCGAGCATTGGGTTTTAGCGGGTCGCGCCTGCCAGCACTTTGCGCTTGCCGCTACCGCGCTCGGTCTGAAGCACGCATTCATCAATCAGCCCGTTGAGGTCGCGCGGCTTCGCCCGGAACTCGCGTCGCTTGTCGGAATGGCCGGACGCCGACCCGATATCGTGATGCGCTTTGGCTATGGTCCAGCGCTTCCGTTCTCGGCGCGGCGGCCGGTGGAGGCGGTGATACTGGGATGACCGCAATCGAGAAACTCAGCCGACGCGAACTGGAGTTCCATCCGTCAGTTGGCGCCTTTCTCGTGCTCTGGTTCCTGGTTTTGCTGCCTGCAACCGCTGCCGAGACCGTTCCATACGAAAACAAGCTCGACAGGTTTCTCACGCAAGCGACAGCCGACGGCGCCATACCGGGAATGGC
>JANNTF010001153.1:0-2598 GCA_031403455.1 Alphaproteobacteria bacterium
TGCCTGGTTAAGCTTGCAAGACTTTGAGGGCAATGGCGAGCGCAATCGCGTGTTCTATGTTCTTAAAGCGAGAGGCATGGCACATTCCAACCAGATCCGGGAATTCTTGATTTCAGATCATGGCATCGATATTGTAGATGCTTATATCGGTGTGAGTGGTGTATTGACAGGTTCAGCCCGACGTCGTTGATCACGCCCTCGTTGACGATGCGGATCGGCGGGATGCGCACGCCCTCCTGGTAGATCTCGGTCATGCCGCCGGCCATCGAGCCGGGCGCCATGCCGCCGACATCGGAGTGGTGCGCGATGTTGGAGACGAACAGCACGACCTTCCCGTCGCGGAACACGGGCGCGAGGATCGCGACATCCGGAAGATGCGAGCCCTTGCCGACGAAGGGATCGTTGGAGACGAACATGTCCCCGGGCTTCATCCTGTCGACGCCGTAGCGCTCGAGCACGACCTCGACCAGGCCGAGCATCGAGGCGAGATGCAGCGGCAGGCTCTCGCCCTGCACGACCACACGGCCCTTCGCGTCGAAGATCGCCGCGCTGTGGTCGTGGCGCTCCTTGATGTTGGTCGAGTAGGCGCTCTTCATGATCGCGAGGAACATCTCGTCGCAGATCGACGACAGGCCGTTGCGCAGGAGTTCGATGTCGATGGGGCTGAGCTTCATGGGAGTCACGCTCCGCTCGCGAGGTCGATGACGATATTGCCCCAGGGATCGACGCGCGCGACGTCACCCGGGAAGATCGGCGTGGTCGAGTCCATTTGCTCGACGATGGCGGGGCCAGTGAGCACTTGGTCCGCTGCGAGCTCGCCGCGGCGGAAGACCGGCGTGTCGTGCCAGGCATCCCGCGCGAAGGCGGTGCGCCGCGTCTCGTAGGGCTTGGCTTGCGCGCGCGGAGGCAGCTTCGCGAGCGCCGGCTTCTCGAGCACGCCCGTGAGCTTGACGCGCACGCCGACGGCCTCGACCGGCTCGTCGGGCTGGGCGAAGCCGTAGGCGCGCTCATGTGCGGCGTCGAAGTCGCGCCGCAACGCGGCCAGCGCCTTCGCATCGAAGGGCGCCGTCGCAGCGGCGATCGAGAGCTCGAAGTTCTGGCCCTTGTAGCGCAGGTCGACGGCCCAGGCGGCGCGGCGATCCGCTGATGCCACCTTCTCGGCGGCGAACCACGCCTCGGCACGCTCGGCGAGACGCGCGCCGATGCGATTGAGCGCAGCGAGCGCACCCTCGCCGAACGGCACCAGCCCAGCCTGGACGAAATCGGCGACGAGGTCGGAGTTGAGCAGGCCCTCGGCGCAGAGGATGCCGGGGTTGGGCGGGATGATGACGCGGCGGATGCCGAGCTCGCGCGCGACGTCGGTCGCGTGCAGCGGCCCTGCCCCGCCGAAGGCGAAGAGCGCGAGCTTGCTGGGATCATGGCCGCGCTCGATCGAGATCGCGCGGATCGCCTTGACCATGGTGGCGCTGACCAGGCGCACGATGCCGAAGGCGGTCTCGATACGGTCGAGCTTGAGCGCCCTCGCGAGCGCGTCGACCGCCTTCTCGGCGTGCGCACGCCGGATCGGCATGCGGCCCTCGAGCAGCGCCACGTCGTTGAGCCGCCCGAGCAGCACGTTGGCGTCGGTGACCGTCGCCTGCGTGCCGCCCTTGTCGTAGCAGGCGGGGCCCGGCACGGCGCCCGCACTCTGCGGCCCGACCTTCATCAGCCCGTCGCGATCGATCCAGGCGATCGAGCCGCCGCCGGCACCCACCGAATTCACGTCGAGCGCGGGCAGCCGCAGCGGGAAGCCGGCGAGCATGCGGCTATGGACCAGCGCGGTCTCGCCGCCGAGCAGCAACGCCACGTCCGCGCTGGTGCCGCCGACATCGAGCGTGATGACATCCGGGAATCCGGCCGCGCGCGCGCGATGCGCGGCGCCGATCGCGCCGGCCGCGGGACCGGAAAGCGCGGTGCGGATCGGGACGCTCCGCGCCATCGCGATCGACATCAGGCCGCCGCCGCTCTGGCTGATCGTCGGGCTGCAGCCGATCGCGAGATCGCGCACCGCGCGCTCGAAGCGATCCATGTAGGCGTCGATGACGGTGAGCAGCGCGCCGTTGAGCACCGTGGTCTAGAAGCGCTCGTTCTCGCGGAACTCCGGATAGATCTGCGCCGAGGTGATGACGGCGATCTTCTTGCCGAGGATCGTCCTGAGGATCGAAGCGGCCCGGGCCTCGTGCTTCGGATAGGCATGAGCGTGGAGGAAGCAGACGACGACGCAGTCCACTTCGAGGCCCGCGAGCTTCGCGCCGATCGCGCGCAAGACCGTCTCGTCGAGCTTCACATGCACCTTGCCGTCGGCGCGCATGCGCTCGGGTACTTCGAAGCGCAGCTCGCGCGGCACCAGCGCCTTGGGATGGTCGAGATGGATGTCGTAGACCTTGGGCCGGGTCTGGCGGCCGATCTCGATCAGGTCGCGGAAGCCCGCGGTCGTGACCATCGCCACCTTGCCGACGCGGCGCTGGATCAGCGCATTGGTGCCGACCGTCGTGCCGTGTGCGAGGCGCACGACCTCGCCCGGCGCCACGATGCCGCGCGCGAGGATCTGCTTCAGCC
>JANNTF010001154.1:0-1637 GCA_031403455.1 Alphaproteobacteria bacterium
CGCCGGCGGCGGTCAGCGCCCTCGCCCTGCGCAACCTCAAGACCGGCGCCGCGCGGCAGCTCGACATCGACGGCCTGTTCGTCGCCATCGGCCATACGCCCGCGACCGAGCTGTTCGTCGGTCAGCTCGACATGGATGCCGAAGGCTATCTCGTCACCCAGCCCGATTCGACCGCGACCAATGTGCCCGGCGTCTTCGCCGCAGGCGACGTGAAGGACAAGGTGTTTCGCCAGGCGGTGACGGCGGCGGGGATGGGCTGCATGGGCGCGCTCGAAGCGGAGCGTTTCCTCGCGCATCATGTGTCATCGGCACGCCAGGCCGCCGAGTAACGACAAGAACCACAACGAATCGTCGCCGTCCGACCGCCGCGACTGGACGCAAACGATCGAAGGGAAGCGCAAATGGACTGGGACAAGCTCAGGATTTTTCACGCTGTGGCCGAAGCTGGCAGCTTCACCCACGCCGGTGAAACGCTGAACCTGTCGCAATCCGCCGTCAGCCGGCAGATCAGCGCCCTCGAGGAGTCACTGCGCGCGCCGCTCTTCCACCGCCACGCGCGCGGATTGATCCTCACCGAGCAGGGCGAAACCCTGTTCCAGACCGTGCGCGAGGTCTTCGCCAAGTTGACGGCCACCGAGGCGCGCCTCGCGGATAACCGCGAGCGGCCAACCGGCTTGCTGCGAGTGACGACCACGGTCGCCTTCGGCTCGGTCTGGCTCGCGCCACGCACGCGCGAGTTCCTCGACTTGTATCCAGACATTCGCCTCGAATTGCTGGTCGACGACGAGGAACTCGATCTGTCGATGCGCGAGGCCGATTGCGCCATCCGCATGCACAGCTCGAAGCAACCCGATCTGGTCCAGCGCCATCTGTTGTCGGTGCACATCCATGTGTTCGCCAGCCCGGCCTATCTGGAGAAGCACGGCACGCCCAAGAACGCCGGGGATCTCGATCGCCATCGCATCATCGTCTACGGCGAGGATACGCATCCGCCCTTCCCCGGCATCAATTGGCTGCTGGAGGCCGGTGCGACCGAGGGCCACAAGCGCGAACCCGTTTTGCGGCTCAACAACATCTACGGGATCCTCCGGGCGGTGGAGAATGGCCTCGGCCTGGCCGCTTTCCCCGACTACATGGCGCATGAATCCGAGAAGATCGTCCAGGTGCTGCCGGCGCTCGAAGGCCCGACTTCCGAGGCCTATTTCGTCTACCCCGAGGAGATGCGCAATTCGAAGCGCATCTCCGTGTTCCGCGACTTCCTGGTGAAGAAGGTCAGCGACACGCAGTTCTGAGCCTGGTGTTCCGAACGCGATGTTGCAGATTGTGTCAGCCCGTGGCGCCAGTCATGAGTCGATGGCATGGCTCGATTGACGAAACAGCGGAAGCGTTCAGCCGGCTCGCGCTTATCATCGCGCTTGTAGAGTCGTTGCTTTTCATCGCTCTCAGGGTCTTCGGATACAACGTCTCCCAGACGTGAAGCCACCCAGTTAAACTCGCCGGTAGATCCTCGGATCTACCGGCGTTTTTTTTCGCGTGGAGCGATCTCCGTACGAGACGCAGCCTCAGTACGAGACGCGCTCGATGCCGGCGAAGGTCAGCGTGCTGCCGTCGTTGAACGTGATGACGCCGGCGGCGTC
>JANNTF010001155.1:0-12609 GCA_031403455.1 Alphaproteobacteria bacterium
CCGGCGGCAGCACCTTCACGCTCACGCATGACGTCGTCGGCGCGAGCGTTCCGCTGTCGACGATCGCCACGAGCCTCGCCAACAAGATCAACACGACTCCGGCCGTCGCCGCGCTGTTCAGCGCGACCCCGGACGGCGCCAAGCTGATCATCACCAAGGATGTCGCCGGCGATTTCGAGACCAGGCTGACGATCGCTGCCGCGGCGGGCCAGACGAGCGCCGGCGGCGCCACGAGCAGCGGCATCCTGCCGACGATCCGCGTCGTCGACGAAACGTTCGCGACGCGCACGGTCGGTGGCAGCTCGGTCAGCGTCGCCGACGATCCGTTCGTGTTCGAGATCGGCCGCGGCGCCAGCGTCACCGGCGTGTTCGACATCGACGACACGACCCTGGTGCAGGGTGGCTTCTTCGCCTTCGTGCCCGCGATCTTCGGCTTCACCTTCGTCGAGTTCACGATCAGCCCGGTGCTCGAGATCTTCCGCGTCACCGATACGGTCGCGGGTCCGACGCTGACGCTGGTCGGCCAGAAATTCTTCACCAACAGCGATCCGAACACGGTGATCGACGAGGGCAGCCGCACGCTGCGCGACCCGTTCCTCGAGATCGACTTCACCCAGACCGGCACCTACTGGGTGCGCGTCAGCTCGATCATTACCTACACCAACGACTACTTCCCGGCCTTCCGCCTGCCCTATGTTGCGAGCGGCCTCGGCTACGAGCTGAACGTCTCGCTGCAGCGTCACGACACCAATCCCGACGCGATTGCGCTGGTCGGCAAGATCCTGACGGTCGTCGAGGGCGCGGGCCGCGGGCAATCGGCGGAGATCGTCGGCTACGACGCGGAGACGCGAACCTACGAACTGCAGATGTTCGCCGGCGCGGCGTGGACGGTGAGCCCCGATGCGACCAGCCGCTACGAGATCGCGCTCCGCATGTCGACCGAGTTCCCGGCCTATCGCCCGGTGACCGACAGCTACAAGGTCGTGCTCACCGCCGAGCCGGACGACTTCGTCTACGTCACCGTCACGCCGACGCCGACGCGCACCTACAATTCCGACAGCGCCTTCGATCCGGACGAGAATTACGGCGAGAACGAAGAAGTCCAGGTCGCTGTCGCCACACCGCGCGCGCTGGTCGCGCTGAGCTACGGCGGCGCCAGCGCAGAGGCGACGCCCGTCGCTTCGGGTGAGACCTGGACGCTGACGCTGTTCGACGATGTCAGCTTCGAGAGACTGGTGTTCAGCTACACGCCGCTCGGCAGCAAGACGCTCGGCGACGTCGCCGAGGCGCTGCGCGCCGCCATCGACGCGCGCAGCGAGTTCACCGCGTCGCGCGCCGGTACGCTGCTGACGCTCGAGCTGCAGCTCGGCTCGCCCTTCGCGCGCTTCTTCCTCGAGTTCGGCCTGCTGCCGCAGACCAGGGGCGGCGCCGATATTCGGGTCGAGCCCAATGGCGAGACCGAGCCCGAGCTGCTGGTCGAGCTCACCGGCGCGGTGAAGCAAGGCGAGACCTGGACGCTGAACTTCGACGGCGACAGCTACGCCGTGCTGGCGCAGTTCGGTGACGACCTGTCCGTGATCGCGGATAAGCTCGCGGCGCTGATCGTCGATGCCGACCGCGTGACGCTCGACTACGACATCAGCGTGCGCGGACGCGTGCTCACCCTCGCCGATCGCAACGATCCGCTGCGCGTGCTCGGCGCGACGCTCGCCGTCACACCCGACAGCGTCGGCGCCGCTTCGATCACCCAGCAGCTGGTGTTCACGCCGGACAATTGGGCGACGCCGCAGGACGTGGTCACGCTGGCGCTCGACGATGGCTTCATCGACGGCGGCGATGCGCTGGTCTTCCCGGCGCTCGAGGAGCGGGTCAACGCGGTGCGCGGCCCGCTGATCATCGACGGCGGCGTCCAGGTCGGCGACGAGCGCTTCCTCAACGATCCGTTCCGCCTGCCGGGCGAGACCAACCTGCCGCTCGCCGACGGCACGATCGGCGCGATCGCGTTCCCGATCGGCTCGACGATCCTGATCGACGCCAACGCCACGCATGTGAGCGCGCTGACCGGCGAGCGCCCGGGCTTCGACCCGCGCATGGACGACGAGCTCTATCTCTACGAGTTCCAGTTCCTGAACGGCGCCGCGGTCGGCGTGAGGATCGAAGTCGAGACGGTCAGCAGCGACATCCTGTCCTTTGCCAACCAGACGCCGTTCGGCGTGTCGCTGCTGGTCGACGGCACGCGCGCCGGCACCGACGACGTGATCTTCACCGGCACGCCGGATCAGGCCGACCTCAACGCGCTGTCCTGGATCGAGGCCGTGCTGCAGCTGCAGGGCGTGCCGAATGTCGGCGATATCTGGACGATCAATCTCGATCGCACGCCGAGCCAGGCCGGGGGCAATTTCGCCGTCTCGGTCACGGTCGACGCCGACAACGATTTCCTGTCGCGGATCGCCGGCGAGCTGCGCGACCTGATCAACGCGCAGGGCGATTTCGCCGCCAGCCTGCGCGTCGACCTACTCGGCAACAGCAAGCTGATCGTCCGCGAGAAGCTCGACGCGGCGGCCGGGGCCGCCGGCCACGGCTTCAACGTGGCGCTGAGCGTGTCGCCGATCGCCGATCCGCCCTCGGGCGCGATCATCGGCGGCACGCCCGTTCAGAGCCTCTACGACCTCGCGTCGATCGAATGGACGCTGGCTGCGTTCCGCGTCGTCCGCACGCCGGTCGCCGGCGAGAACTGGGATCTGAAGATCGACGGCGTCGACTCGCTCGGTGCGCCGATCACGGTCGATGCCGAGGCCGTCAGCGATGCGACGATCGCCTCGGTGACGCAGCGCCTCGCGAACCGGATCCCCTCGGACTTCCAGGCGCTGGTCTCCGGCACGACGGTGACCTTCGTCGATGCCTGGCCGACCGGCGGCGGTGGCGCGCCGATCGTCCCGGCCGTCGGCGACGAGTACTACGTCGCGCCGGTCAACCCGAATATCCGCGTCGACGAGACGCTGCAGGTCGACACGCTCAACGTCTTCAACGCCAACAGCCCGGCCGACGATATCGGCACGCTGACGCGCGATCGCCTGACCGGCCTCGGCATGGGCGGCGATACGGTGATCGGCGGACGGCTGATCGGCGGCGGCATCACCTATGCCGGGCTCGAGGTCCTCGACATCCAGCTCGGTAAGGGCAGCGACGACTTCACGATCGCAAGCACGCATCTCGGCGCGACCAACCTGTCGACCGGCGCCGGCGGCGACGTGGTCCGCGTCAAGACGATCGACGGCCATGCCTCGATCGATGCCGGCGCCGGCGACGATCGGATCACGGTCGCGAGCGACGCCACGCTGGTCGACCAGATCACGGCCTTGCTCGCGATCGACGGCGGTGCGGGCGCCGATACGGTGGCGATCGACGACAGCCTCGACGTCAACGACAACACGCTGGTCGTGACGGCGGAGACGATCACCGGCCTCGACATGCCGACGGTCGAGGAAATGCAGACGATCTTCGTCCAGGCGGCGAGCGGCGCCTACACGCTGCGCATCGACGGCTTCGGTCTCGAGAGCGGGCTCGGCGACTCCATTTTCGTCGAGCGCGGTGCGGGCTTCGCGCTGGTCACGCTCGATTTCGGCCTCGACGCGGCGGGCTTGCGCGCCCGACTCGCGACGCTGTTCGGCTTCAGCGATCTGCGCGTCGACGAGCTGCGCACCGACAAGAGCGTCACCTACACGATCGCGTTCACCGGCGCGCATGCGGGCATCGACATTCCCGAGTTCACCTGGATCGACCTCGAGCCGAGCGCGCCGCGTGCGAGCCTCGTGCTCGCGCTCGAGGGCCAGGCGGCCGAGGGCGAGATCTGGACCGTCACGGTCGGTGGCGTCGACTACGACCTCCCGGTCGCGCCGGGCGCCACGTCGCTCGACGCGGTCGCCGCCGGGCTCGCCGCCGTGATCAATTCGGGCGGCGTCCATACCGCCACCAGCGTCGGCGCGAGCCTGCGCGTGACGTCGACCACGCTGTTCACCTTCACGACCGCGATCGAGCCGGCGCCGGGTGCGCCGTTCAGCCTCGGCCTGCTGACGCTGTCCTCTGGCCTTGTCCCGACGGTCGACGCTTCTGTCGATGTCGTGCCGGCCACGCTGCGCGACGGCACGACCGCGCCCGATCTCAACACGCTGCAGACGATCACGATCGACGCGACCGGCGGCAGCTTCGTGCTGCACTTCCTGCTGCCCGACGGCGCCGGCGGATTGACGGCTGTCGCGACGCCGCCGCTCGCCTTCGATGCGACGGCCGAGGCGCTGAGTGCGGCGCTCGAGCCGCTGCTCAATCCGAACAACGCGTTCGACGCGCTGCCGCACACCGACAATTTCGCCGTGCGCAAGGTCGGCAACGTCTTCTACGTCACCCTCCAAGGCGAGCATCGCGATCTCACGATCGCGCGGATCGACACCTCGGCGCTGATCGGCACCGAGCTCGCGGCGGAGATCACGCTCGCTGGCGCATTGGTCGCCGGCCAGACCTGGACGGTCGACTTCACCGACACGGCAAGCCACAGCCAAGGCGTGACCGTTGGTGCCGGCGACACGCTGACGACCCTCGCCACGCGGCTCGCCGATCGGATCAACGTCTTCGAGGGCCCGCATTACATCGCGACCGCGATCGGCGAGACGCTGCGGCTGGTCAATCGCGCCGGCAACCGCTTCGATGTGGCGGTCGCTGGGGCGGCGCTCGGTTCGGCGATCCAGAGCGACGTCGCCATCCTGCGCACGCGCGCGAACGGCATCGATTATCGCGGAGTCGAGACGCTCGACATCGCGCTGGGCGACGGCGACGACGTGGTGAATGTCCGCGGCACCAGCGCCACGACGACGCTGCGGCTCAACGACGGCGACGAGCGGATCTACATCTCCTCGACCGCCGACCTGACGCCGGCGACGACGACCGACTTCCTGCAGGGTCACCTCAACGACGTCGACGGCGACCTGCATCTCGACGCCGGCATCGGCCGCCATCTGCTGATGATCAGCGACGAGGCCGCGACGCTCGGCGACGGCACGATCGCGGCGCCGGTGCTGGTGACCGACCAGCGCGGCCCGGCGCTGCTGCGCAACGCGGCGCTGCCCGAGGCCGAACTCTACGTCGTCGGGCTCGCCACCGGCGCGATCACGGTGGAAGCCGCGGCGTCCGGCGACTTCGCCGAGGGTGTGACGATCTGGACCGGCTTCGGCGCCGACGTCGTCGCGATCGACGGCACGCATGAGCGCGCCGCGCTGCGGACCATCACCACACTGAACACCGGCCTCGGCGACGACCGCGTCACGGTCAATCTCGACGCCGCGACGACGGTCGAGGCGCAGGACATCACCGTGGCGTCGATCGCCGGTCTCAGCTTCCTCGTCACCCTCGCCGATCCGCTGAGCGCCGGCGCGCCGGTCTCGGTGACGCTTTTCAACGACGACAGCCTCGACACGACGCGCGACCGGCTGCGCGCCGCCTTCGGCCTGCCCGAGCTGACGCTGGCGCGCAGCATCGTGGCGAGCAGCTTCGTCTATCGCGTCACCTTCGGCGGCGCGCTCGCCGGCCAGAATTTTGCGCTCATGTCCACCGCGACCGCCGGCGTGACGATCGCGACCGCCGCCCAGGGCGAGGTCCGCGACGGGTTCTTCGTGCTCAACACGCAAGGCCCGTATGACGATTATCTCGAATTCTCGGATCAGGATTTCGTGCGCGCCGGCGGTTCGACGCTGCCGCTGATCGTGTTCGGCGGCCAGGACATCGACGACATCGAGGCCGGCCAGGCGCCGGACATCGTCTTCGGCGATCGCGGCCGCGTCGAGTACACCGACGCCACGGGCGCTATCGTCGCTTCGCTCGGCCGCGGCGGCCCGGGCGATCGCACCGACGGCGTGATCCGGCTGCCGGCGCGGCTCTACACCGTCGACAGTCTCGATGGCGGCGCTGATCGCATCTTCGGCTTCGCCGGCGACGACCTGATCTTCGGCGGCATCAACGGTGACGTGATCAATGCCGGCACCGACGACGACATCGTGTTCGGCGATGGTGGCCGGATCGACTTCACGATCGCCGACGGCGACCGCGCCGATATCGACTGGATCAGCTCGATCGACACCGACGACGGCGGCAACGACGACATCACGACCGGCGACGGCGACGACATCGTGATCGCGGGCGAGGACGGCGAGATCGCGATCAACGCGCCGATCGCCGGCACGCGGGCGGTGCTGCGCGTCGTGGTCGATGCCGCGACGAGCGGCGACACCGTCGCCGCCGGCAACGGCCGCAACCTCGTATTCGGCGACAACGGCCGGATCACGGCGGCGGTCGGCGACGCGGCGCGCTTCGGCGGCCTGCCGATCACGCTCGGCCTGGTCGAGACGATCGATCCGACGATCGGCGGTGCGGACGGCGTCACGACGGGCAGCGGCGACGACATCGCGCTCGGCGGGGCGGTGGGCGATACGCTGACGCTCGGCGACGGGAACAACATCGCCCTGGGCGATCATGGCCGGATCGACTTCGTGCGCGCCGAGCGCCTCGCCACACCGGGCGCGGATCTCGACCCGTCCGACATCGACCTGATCGAATCAATCGCGACGAATCTCGGCGGCGTCGACATCGTGACGACCGGCCTCGGCACGGACATCGTGATCGGCGGCGACGCCGGCGACACGATCACGACCGGCGACGGTCGCAATCTCGTGCTCGGCGACAACGGCCGGATCACAGCGGCGAACGCCAACACCTCGCGCTTCGGCGCGCTCGCGATCACGCTCGGCCTGGTCGAGACGATCGACCCGACGATCGGCGCCGGCGACACGATCACGACCGGCAAGCAGGCCGACATCGTGCTCGGCGGCGTGGGCGGCGACACGATCACCGCGAATGCCGGCGAGGTCTATGTCCGCGGCGGCGCCGCCAACGTGCTCGACGACGACAACATCGTGCTCGGCGACCACGGCTTCATCGATTACGTCCGCGCGGAGCGCAACGCGGATGTCGGCGGCGACACCGACGCCGCGGATCTCGACCGCGTCGAGAGCACCGATCCGACGATCGGCGGCGGCGACACGATCCGCAGCGGCGCTGGCTACGACCTGATCATCGGCGGCACCGGCAACGACACCGTGCGCGCCGGGGCGGGCAACGATCTCGTGTTCGGCGACCACGCGCGGATCGCCGCGATCGCCGGCGGCACGGTCAACCCGCGGCTGCTGCCGCTCTCGAGCGTCGGCCTCGCCGATCCGTTCACCTTCACCGCGATCTTCACGCAGATCGCCGATCTCGGCGGCGACGACGTGATCTACGCCCAGGACGGCGAGGACATCGTGCTTGGCCAGCAGGGCGCGGACGTGATCTATGGCGGCAACGACGACGACGATCTGATCGGCGGCCACAACGTCGCCGGCGGCCATGACGGCAACGACCGCATCGACGGCAGCGTCTTCCGCACCGAGGAGGGCCTGCCCTCGGCCACCGGTCACGACGACGATGTGATCCTCGGCGACAACGGCAGCGTGCTGCGCCGCGGCGATGCCCTGAGCCCGCGCTTCCGCGTGCTCTCGGGCAGCCTGCTCTACGACACCAGCGACAACGCGCTGGTGACGGCGGCCGCGCAGCTCGATCCGGCGGGCGTCGCGGTGCGCACGGTCCTGCTCTTCGACCACGCCTTCGCGCCGGCGGCGAACACTTGGGGCAACGACTTCCTCGCCGGCGGCCAGGACGACGACATGATCTTCGGCGGCCTGGGCGACGACACGATCCAGGGCGACGGCGCGGTCGACGGGCCGGATGTCTTCGCGACGCGCTTGGCCGACGGCACGCTCAGCCTGCGCGCCTCCTTCGGCACGCCGCGCGACGGCGACGACTACATCGAAGGCGGCGGCGGCAAGGACACGATCCTAGGCGGCCTCGGCCAGGACGACATCATCGGCGGCAGCTCGGATCTCTTCGGCCTGACCGATCGCCTGCTGCGTCCGGATGCCGAGGACATGATCTTCGGCGGCACCGGCCAGGACATCGCGCGCAACGGCTTCGGCGACCCGGCGCGCAACGGCCACGCGCGCGACGCCGACACGATCCTCGGTGACAACGGGCGGATCCTGCGCGTGCTGACCGCGGCCGGCGCGTTCGTGTCGTTCAACTACGATGTCAACGATCTCGGCCGGAACGGCTACATCGCGGGCACGCAGACCGGCGCCAATTTCTCCGATCGCTGGATCGTGGTGCGCGCGACGAGCTGGCTCGACTACACGGCCGGCGGACCCGACTTCAATGCGACCGCCGCGGCGCTCGATATCGGCGCGGCGGACGAGATCCACGGCGAGGGCGGCGACGACTCGATCCACGGCCAGCTCGGCAACGACGTGCTCTACGGCGAGGGCCAGGACGACGATCTCACCGGCGGCTACGGCCATGACTGGATCTCGGGCGGCACCGGCGACGACGGCGTGATCGGCGACGACGGCCGCATCTACACCAGCCGCATCTCGTCGACCTACGGCGAGCCGCTCTACGGCGTGGCGGCGTTCACGGCGGCGCAGCTGAACCTGACGATCTCGACGCCGGGTCAGGGCCCGACGGCGCTGATCAACGTGCCCGGCGAGTTCACCAAGACCGTCAACCTGACGCCGTTCAACGTCACGCCGAGCACGCTGCCCGACAACGCGCTCTACGACGCGCAGTTCGGCGACGACTTGATCTTTGGCGGCCTCGGCAACGACTTCCTGCACGGCAGCTCCGGCGACGACCTGATCTCCGGCGCCGAGGCGATGTCGCTCGCCTTCTTCGAGCGCTTCGCGCCGTACACGACGCCGAGCGCCACGCGCACCGGCACGGTCACACGTTCGGACTACGCCGCGCCGTTCAATCCCGGCAACGTGCTCGGCTTCGATGCGCGCCGCGCCGGCAAGTTCGCGGCCTATGACGCGAACGACCCGCTGCGCCGGATCAACTTCGCGGGCTTCGGCGAGTTCCTCGGCAACTTCGTGCACAATGATGTCGGCGCCACGGCCGTCGGCAATCTCGCGAGCGGCGCCACCGTCTACAGCGATGGCACCGATCGGCTGTTCGGCGATCTCGGCAATGACTGGCTGGTCGGCGGCAGCGGCAAGGACCAGTCCTATGGCGGTTTCGGCAACGACCTGCTGCAGGCCGACGACAATCTCGCCACCGCCGGCGGCCTCAACAACACGCCCGACACGCATCCGACCTACGAGGACATCGCCTTCGGCGGCGCCGGCCGCGACGTGCTGATCGCGAATACCGGCGGCGACCGCCTGATCGACTGGCACGGCGAGTTCAATTCCTACTACGTGCCGTTCTCCGCATTCGGCGCCGGCACCGTGATCCGCGCCGGCAACCCGAACATGCAGGATTTCCTCTACACGCTGTCGCGCGCCGATGGCGCCGACCGCACGCGCGCTGCGGACGACGGCACCTCAGCGGCGCGCAATGGCGAGCCCAATGGCGAGATCGGCCTGGTCACGAACGGCGACGCCGCCTGGGGCGATCAGAATGGCGGGCCCGACGATCCGCAGCCGGGCAATGGCAGTGGCCCGAAGGATGTCCAAGGCCCGACATCCACGGCGGTGAGCATCGCCGACAACAACACGACGACCACGACGATCACGGTCGATACGGTCGGCACCATCGCCGACATCGACGTCGCGCTGCGCATCACGCATGCGCGGCTGAGCGACCTGACCGTCACGCTGATCAGCCCGACCGGCGTGCGCATCCAGCTCTTCACAGCGCTCGCCGGCGCCGGCACACCGATCCCCGGCGCCGTCTTCGACGACGAGGCCGGCACCGCGATCACCGCGGCGAGCGCGCCGTTCATGAGCCGGTTCCGCCCGACCGGGAACCTGACCGCCCTCGAAGGCGCGGCGGTCAACGGCGCGTGGCGGCTCGAGATCCGCGACGCCGTGAGCGGGCAGACCGGCTCGCTGCAGAGCTGGTCGCTCACCTTCCGGCTCGGCTCGCCGCTGGCGGCTGCGGGCGAGCCGGCCGGACCGAGCGCCGATGCGGCGCTGAGCTTCGAGGCGGCGGCGCCGGTATTCCAAGCCGCGACCCAGCTTTGGGCCACGAGCGGCCGGCTCGATGCCGATCAGCAGGCGCTGCTGGCGCGCATCGCCCTCGAAATCATGGACCTCGCTGGCCCGACACTCGGGCTCACCGAGGGGCTGCGCGTTGCGATCGACGTCGACGCGGCCGGCCATGGCTGGTTCGTCGACCCGACACCGCTACAGGACGAGGAATTCGCAAACGATGCCCCTGTCACGACGCGCGAGCCGGCGGCACGGCGCATCGATCTGCTGACCGTACTGGTCCACGAGATCGGGCATGTCCTAAGTTTCGAGCACGATGATGCCGCCGTGGTGCCTGCGATGGTCGAGACGCTGCGGCCGGGCCAGCGTGTGGCGCCCGCAGCTTCCTCGGCCTCGACGATCCCTGGCGCGCCCGCGCCTCGCGCAGCAGAGTCGGTGCCCGTGGCGCCCTCGATGGCGGTGCTTTCCGACGGGGCGGATCGCGGTGACGGTCCGCGCCAGGCGCCGAGTGCGGAAAATCCGGCGGCGCTCGCGGTCAAGGAGAACCCGGCTGGCAACAGGGAGTCACGCCTGGCTTCCGCGCAGCGTTTGGCCGGCAAGTCGGCGCCGGAGACGGCGCCGCTTCGGCTGGGCATGAAGGCGCTGGACGCCGTGCCGGCCGAGCAAGATCGCGTCTCAAGGGTCATCGCGCCCGAGCAGCCTGAAGTCGGGGAGGGACGCGCGCTGTCCCTCCTGGTCGCGCTGCCGGCGGAGCAGGGCCTCGCCGCAGGAATCGACTGGTTCCCCTGGCTGAGCGACCTGGGTGCGGCGAGAGCCGGTGAGCTGGCCCTGGCGATGGTCGTTCCAGCCGCGCCCGTGCTGCACTGATCGTCCGGAAAGCTTTGTACACAGGGCCGCCGATCGTCGCCTAGACTGGCCGCCGAGGGTTGGAAGCGCGGCCAGCGGCGGTCAGAGAGAGGCGATTTGACGATCGGGGAACAGGCGGAACGTGCCGACGCCGAGGCGGCTGGCGGAACGTTTCTCCAATCGGAGCAGTTGTCGCGGATCCGCGAGGCCCCGGATGCGGCCGTGGCGAGCGCTGCCTGGCTCACGACTCTCGCCGCCTTGATCAAGGGTTTGCGTCAGGGACTGGTCGTGATGGGCGCAGCGGCCGGCCGTGGCTTCGCCCCGTCGGCGATCTGGCCGGCCGAGTCCAAGCCCAGCCGCGCCTTGATGTCGGCGGCTGACGCGGCGGTGCGCGCGGGCCGCACGGTCATCGAGACGCTGCCGGCGGCGAAGGGACCGGATGCCTACGCCACGGTCGTGATCGGCTATCCCATCGCCGTGGGAGGCCGGGTCCAAGGGGCGGTCGCGGTCGAGCTTCCCCAGAGCGAGGGCACCGATACCCGCCTCGTGCTGGATCATCTCGCCTGGGGCTGCGGCTGGCTGGAATCCATCATCCGTCGCCGCAACGTGGTGCCGGGCGATCGCTTGGCCAGCGCGATCGAGCTGCTCGCGACATCCGTTCATCACAAGCATTTCCAGGAAGCCGCGACGGCAGTGGCGACCGAGATGTCCGGCATGCTCGGTTGCGAGCGCGTGAGCATCGGCTTCCTCAAGGGTCGTCACGTGCGCGTGCGGGCGCTGTCGAACAGCGCGACCTTCGGCAAGAAGGCGAGCCTCGTGCGCAACATCGAGGCCGCGATGGACGAGGCCGTCGACCAGCAGGCGGTGATCGTGTTTCCGACGCCGCCCGATGCGCGCACGCTGGTCGTGCGCGCCCATGGCGAGCTGTTCAAGGCACGGACCACCGGTCCGATCTGCACCGTGCCCCTGGTCGAAGGCCGCCGCCTGCTCGGCGCGTTGATGCTGGAGAAGCCGGAGGGCGAGGTCTTCGACGCGGCGACGGTGCAGCTCTGCGAGCATGTGTGCGCGCTGCTCGGACCGATCCTGGAGGTCAAACGCCGCGAGGATCGCTGGCTGCCGGTGAAGGCCGCCGACAGCCTCGCGACCCATCTGCGCTTCGTGTTCGGGCCGCGCCATGTCGCGCTGAAGCTCGGGCTCCTGGCCTGCCTCGGCGTCGGCGCGTTCTTCTATTTCGCGCACGGCGAGTATCGGATCACCGCGGATGCGACCCTCGAGGGCGTCGTCCAGCGCGCCGTCGCGGTGCCGATCGCCGGCTATCTCGCGGAGGCCAATGCTCGGGCCGGCGACATCGTCCGCGCCGGGCAGGTGCTGGCCTTGATGGACGACCGCGACCTGCGGCTCGAGAAGCTGAAATGGGCGAGCCAGCGCGCCAAGCAGGAGCGCGAGTACAGCGACGCGCTGTCGAAGCATGAGCGCGCCAAGGCGCAGATCCTGCAGACTCAGATCGAGCAGGCGAATGCCCAGATCGAATTGCTGAACGAGCAGCTGCAGCGCTTGCGCATCCTCGCGCCCTTCGACGGCTATGTCGTGTCGGGCGATCTCAGCCAGGCCCTGGGCGCGCCGGTGGAGCGCGGCAACGTGCTGTTCGAGATCGCGCCGCTGAACGAGTATCGCGTCCTGCTGAAAGTGGATGAGCGCG
>JANNTF010001156.1:0-1243 GCA_031403455.1 Alphaproteobacteria bacterium
CGCGGCCGAACAGCGGGTTCGCGGTCGCCGGCTCGGCGAGAAACACATCGAGCGCCGCGCCCGCGACCTGACCGGAATCGAGCGCGGCTTTCAGATCCTCCTCCACGATCAGGCCGCCGCGTGCGCAGTTGATGATGCGCACGCCACGCTGGCACTTCGCCAGCGCCTTGGCGTCGATGAGATTGCGCGTCGCATCGGTGAGCGGCGTGTGCAGCGTGATGAAATCCGCGCGCGCGAGCAGCTGGTCGAGATCGAGCTTCTCGACGCCGATCTTCTGCGCGCGCTCCGGCGTCAGATAGGGGTCATAGGCGACGACTTTCATCTTCAGCCCGAGCGCGCGCTCGGCGACGATCGCGCCGATATTGCCGCATCCGATCACGCCGAGTGTCTTGGCGGTCAGTTCAACGCCCATGAACCGCGTCTTCTCCCACTTGCCCGCCTGGGTCGAGCGATCGGCGGCCGGCAGCTGGCGCGCCAGCGCGAACCTCAGCGCGATCGCATGCTCGGCGGTCGTGATCGAATTGCCGAACGGCGTGTTCATGACGACGATGCCGCGCTGCGTCGCCATCGCCACATCGATGTTGTCGACGCCGATGCCGGCGCGACCGATGACCTTGAGCTGCGGCGCCGCGGCCAGGATCTCCGGCGTCACCTTGGTGGCGGAACGCACCGCGAGGCCGTCATAACCGCCGATGATGGCCTTGAGCTCGGTCGCCTTGAGTCCGGTCTTGACGTCGACCTCGACGCCGCGACGTTTGAAGATCTCGACGGCACGCGGCGAGAGATTGTCGCTGATCAGCACTTTCGGCATCGGAGATTTCCTTGCAATGGGAATGCGGCGCAGCGCGACGCCCAGCGGCGGGGCGTGCAATCGAGCGTCAGGCTGCGAGCTGGAGCTCTGACTTCGCCTGCGCGAAGGCCCAGTCGAGCCACGGGAAGAGCGCCTCGAGATCGCGCGTCTCGACCGTCGCACCGGCCCAGATGCGCAGACCCGGCGGCGCATCACGATAGGCGTCGATGTCGAACGCCACCTTTTCGGCCTCGAGTTTCGCGGTGATCGACTTGGGCAGCGATGCTTGCACGGCGGGCGCAAGCTTCAAGATCGCCGGATCGACGATCCGAAGGCAGACGGACGTGCAGGAGCGCTGCCGGGGATCGGTTGCGAGAAACCCGATCCAGCCGGCGCGATCCACCCAACGCTCGATCGCCGCGAGATTGGCTTGGGCCCGTGCCATCAGGGCGT
>JANNTF010001157.1:0-4466 GCA_031403455.1 Alphaproteobacteria bacterium
GTCGAAGCGCCGCGCCTCGTGTTCCTCGTTGCCGAAATACTTCACGGTCTCGTAGTTGAGGAGGCTGTCGACGGCCTTCGCGTTGGCCTCGCTTTCGGCCTCCAGCATGCGGCGTCGGTAGGTGAGCCGCCACTGCGTGACCGCGAGAGTCCAACCCGTATACGCGACGATCGTCGCGCAGGTCACGGCCGCGAAGCGCCAATCGTAGAGCCACCACAACACCACGCTGACCAGCGTGATCTCGAGCAGGGTCGGCAGGATTTGGAACAGCAGGTAGTAGACGAGGTTCTCGATCGCGTTGATGCCGCGCTCGATCGCGCGCGAGAGCCCGCCGGTCTGGCGATCGAGATGGAAGCGCATGCTGAGACGATGCAGGTGGCGGAACGTCTCCAGCGCCACCTGGTGGACGCCGTGCTGCGCGACGGGATCGAAGACCATCGTGCGCAGTTCCTGAAGGGTCGACGACAGCACGCGAGTCGCGCCATAGGCGACGATCAGCGCCACCGGCAAGAGGATCGTGGCATCCTTGAACGTCAGCGCGTCGACCGCCTGCTTGTAGAACATGGGCACATAGAGCGTCGCGAGCTTGCCCGCGATCATCAGCGCGACGGACACGAAGACGCGGATGCGCAGGCGCGGTGCATGGCCGAGCCAGAGATAGGGTAACAGGCGCCGGACGACGCCGAGATCGGCGGGACCTTCCGTGGCAGGCGGGGGGTGACGTGGTGACATCGCACTGAGCTTCGAGGGACTGGCTGTCGCTCGCCAGGAGGGCCGGTACTTAAGGTCGAAACATCGGAGACGGCAACAAAGTTGGGTGCCGCCCCCGGATCGACGGGACACGGCGTGCATCGCAGCGTCCAGCATGCGCCGCGCGCGCGTCGATGTGTCAGACCGGTCGCCGCATGCGGCGCAGCACGGTCACGAAGGTGATCGCGGCAGCGGCGAGAATGCCGAGCGCGATCGGTCGGCTGAGGAACAGTTCCATGCTGCCCTGCCCCATGACGAGCGAGCGCCGCAGATTGGATTCCATCATGCCGCCGAGGATCACCGCGAGAACGAGCGGCGACACCGGATAGCCGTAGCGCTGCATCAGCCAGCCAACGACGCCGAAGCCGAAGGTCACCCAGACATCCATCGGGTTGTTGTCGATCGCGTAGGCGCCGACGAGGCTCAACAGGCAGACGATGGGCACCAGCACGCGACGATCGACCCGCACCACGGACGCGAAGAGCCGCGCCCCGAGCAATCCCACGACCACGAATGCGACATTGGCGCAGATCATGCCAGCGAAGATCTGATGCACCAGATCCGGCCGCTCCTGAAACAGCAGCGGCCCAGGCTGGAGATTGTGAATCGTCAAGGCGCCCATCAACACCGCCGTCGCCGCATCGCCGGGAACGCCGAGCGTCAGCATCGGTAGCAGATCGCCGCCGGTGCTCGCATTCTCCGCGCTCTGCGCGGCCGCGACCCCTTCGGGCGCGCCCTTGCCGAAGCGCGACGGATCCTTCGCTTTGCGCTTGGTCTCCGAGTACGACAGGAAACTCGATGTCTCCGCGCCGATGCCAGGCGTAATTCCGACGACCAGGCCGAAGACACAGGAACGCACATAGACGCGCCAGAAGCCGAGAATCTCCGCGAGCCTCGGCAGCACGTTGCGCACCGCGGGCGGTACGGGCGGCAGCGTGCCCATGGCATCGAGCTGGCGAAACGCCTCGGAGAGCGAGAACAACCCGATCATGACGGCGACGAAGTTGAGTCCGCCGGTGAGTTCCGCGGTGCCGAAGGTGAAACGTGGAAAGCCGCCGATCGGATCGAGCCCGATCATCGCCACCAGCAACCCGATCAACGCCGAAGCCAATCCCTTCAATGGCGAGGTTCCGGCGAGGCTCATCGTCACGGTGAGACCGAAAACCGCAAGCGCGAAATACTCGGGCGCCGAGAATTTGAGCGCGACCCCGGCCAGCATGGGCGCGAAGAGTGTCAGGCAAAGCGCGGAGAAGACGCCGCCGATTCCCGACGAGATCGTCGCGATGCCGATCGCGCGCCCCGCTTCGCCCTGCTGCGCCATCGGATAGCCGTCGAGCACCGTCGCGGCCGCCGCGGGCGTGCCGGGTGTGCGAATCAGGATCGATGCGATGCCGCCGCCATAAATTCCGCTCGCGTAGATCGCGAGCAGCATCACGATCCCCGAGATCGGATTCATCGAGAAGGTGAAGGGGATCAGCAGCGCGATCGCCATCGTCGCCGTCAGGCCCGGGATCGCACCGACGACGATGCCGAGCACCGTGCCGATCATCAGGAAGACGAAGACATTGGGCTGGAAGATCTGGCCAAACCCTTGCCAGAGCAAAAGCGGATCGAACATGGCGTTCTGGCTCGGCCCGATCAGCTGCCGAGCGCCGACCACAACGTGCCACTTGGCAGCGGCACGTTCAGTCCGCGTGCGAAGGCCAGCCAGATGGCGACCGGCGTCAGCACGGCAACCGGAATCGCCATGCGCCACGGCGTCCTGCCGATGCGCTGCAAAGCGAGCAGATACGGGATGCCCGCACCAAGCACTCCGAGGAACGGAAGTGAGAGCGCCAGGAGAAACGTCGCCCCGGTCGCCACGACGGCACCACCGCTGGTCGCCAACCCGTCGCCCGCGCGTGGTCGTCGCAAGGTCGGGATCGCGAGGCCGAGGCTGGTCACGATCATCACGGCGGCCAACGCGCGCGGCACGAGTGTCGGATTGCCCGCGAACCCGGCGGCTTCAGGCCATCGCGTCGACTCCCAGATCGCGAGCGCGGCCAACCCGGCGAGCAGGCCGGCCGCGATCAGATCGGCGACGCGTGAGCTATGCTCCACGACGCGCGCGCGTCGTCAGTTCTTCTTCAACAAGCCGGCATCGGCCAGCGCCGGCTCCAGCGATTTTTCGATGTCCGCCAGGAATGTGCCGAAGGCCTCTCCCTCGAGGAACGCGCGCGGCAAGGCCAACTCGTCCATCAGCTTCACGTACTCGGAATCCTGCGCCATGCGCTTGAAGCCATCGCGCAGGAACGCGAGCACGTCCGGCGGCGTGCCCTTCGGCGCCGCGATGCCGCGCCAATCGAGGATCAGTCCGTTGAGCGGAAATCCGGCTTCGGCTGCCGTGGGCACGTCCGGGAACGCCGCGTTGCGCTCGCTGTTGATCATCGCGAGGAAGCGCACTTGCTTGGTCTTGTAGAATTGCAGCACCTCGTCGGCGCCCGTCGCCAGCACCGACACATGGCCGCCGACCAGCGCCGTGCGCGCGGGCGCCGCGCCGTCGAACGGAACCAGCGTGAGCTTGATCCCGAGCTGCTTGCCGAGCTGCATTGCCGCCAGATGCGGAATCGCGCCGGCGCCGGAGTTGGCGACCGTGACGACGCCTGGGTTGGTCTTCGCGTATTCGACCATGTCCTTGAGCGATGCGAACGGCGAGTCCGTCTTGACGACGAAGGCGGCCGGCGAGCGATTGACGAGTCCAATCGGCTCGAAGTCACGATAGGACAGCTGGCTGACACCCATGTGGCGATAGCTGCTCAGGTGGAAGGTGATCAGCCCGAGCGTATAGCCGTCGGCGCGCGCCGAGGCCGCCGCCTGCATGCCCACCGCGCCCGTTCCGCCGGTGCGGTTCACGACGTTCATGCCGACGCCGAGATATTGCTTCGCGTTCTTGACCAGCGTGCGCGCGACCGCATCGGTCCCGCCGCCTGGCGCCCACGGGACGATCAGCGTGATGTCACGTTCGGGATACTTGCCTTGCGCAAGAACAGGTCCGGCAAAAGCAAGTAGCGCCACGGCCGCTACGGCGATTGATTTCAACACGTCGTTTCTCCCATCAAGATCGAGCCGTCTTCACGCGGCGTTCGACAATTGCACGAGCGCGCCCAATCCCGCGAGCGCCTTGTCGATTGCTACCCGCTGGGCGGCGTTGGGCACCGGCATCGGCGACCGCGGATGCCCAGCGACCACACCCTGGCGGCTCTGCGCGTATTTCGTGCACGCCGGCAGGTTGTCCGAGACCATCGCATTCCACAGCGGCAGCAGCCGCTCGTGGAGATCGCGTGCGCGTGCATGGTCGCCCGCCGCCGTGGCATTCCAGAGTTCGACGCAGGCGCGAGGCGCGGCCGTCAGGATCGCGGCGATCGCGCCATGGGCGCCGAGCGTGAACGAGCCGTACAGGAGCGCATCGACGGCGCTGAAGATCAGGTTGCGCGGGTTCGCCGTGATCATCAGATCGGCAAATAGTTTCATGTCGCCGGCGCTCTGTTTCACGCCGATCACGCCGGGGACCTCGTTCATGATCCGCGTCAGCAATTGGGGCGACAGATAGGCCCAGGGCACCACGTTGTAGATCAGCACCGGCACGCCGGTCTCCTCGGCGACGGTCTTGAAATGCTGCAGCATCGCATCGTCATTGGGTCGAAACAGGTAATGCACCGGCGTCACCTGCAGCGCCG
>JANNTF010001158.1:0-5438 GCA_031403455.1 Alphaproteobacteria bacterium
GGGCATCGGCCGCGTGCGTCACCGGGAGCTTCGTCGTCCACGTTCTGGCCATCAACGCGACGACGGTCGCCAATGTCCTGTTCCTGCAGACGGCCAGCCCGCTGCTGATTCCATTGCTGGCCTGGGCGGTGCTCGGTGAGCGGCTCGATCGTCTGACATCGATCGCCGTGCTGGTCGCGGCGGCTGGCTTGGCGCCGATCGTGATCGCCTCGGCGGGTGGTGGACGGCTATCGGGAGATCTGCTGGCGCTGGCCAGCGCGCTGTGCGGCGCCACCAACATCCTGATCGTCCGGCGTTGGCGATCGGTCAATCTCGTGCCCGTGGTCGTCGTCGCATCGCTGGTCACGATCCTGATCGCCCTTCTCTTCGCGCAGCCGCTCTCCAGTTCATCGGGCGACATTCTGGCGCTGGTGGTGCTCGGCGTTGTCCAGATCGCCATCGGAGTCTCATTGTTCATCTACGCACTTCGCCACCTGCCGGCGGCGCCCGTCGCGCTGATGACGCTGCTCGAGCCGGTGGTCGGCCCGTTGCTGGTCTGGCTGGTGGTCGGAGAAGTGCCACCAACCACGACGATGATTGGCGGCAGCATCGTGATCATGGCGCTCCTGCTATGCGCCTCCGCGACCGCGCGCAACCGAGCCGCATCGCCGGAGCCCTTGCGATGAGCGAACGACATCGCCTCCGGACCCGCGGCCTGCTCTACGCCGTGATCTCCAATCTCTGCTTCAGTACGGGCGGTTTCTGGATCCGGTCCCTGGAGTCGCCGCCCCATGGACTCGAGATCGTCGCCTGGCGATCGATCGCGATGGTGACGTTGTTGACCGCGATGATCGTCGCCTGGCATCGCGGAAATGCGCTTGCGACCGTGCGGGCGATCGGTGGCTGGGGCGTGGTCTCCGCGGCCTGCCTCGCCCTGACATTCTTCGCCTTCGTCCTCTCGATCACGCGAACCACCGTCGCGAATACCACGATCACCATGAGCCTGGCGCCGCTGATGGCCGCCATCGCCGGGCTGGTCGTGCTGGGTGAGCGCGTCGAGCGTCGGACCTGGATCGCCATCGTGGTCGCGGCGGTGGGGCTGGTGACGATGTTCATCGACTCGCTCTCGGGCGATGGCTGGATCGGCATCCTCTTCGCGCTGGGCGTGCCGGCCGGGCTCGCCGCCAACGTCGTCATCAACCGGCGCCATGGCGCCGGCATCGACATGGTGCCCACGGTCCTGGTCGCGGGGCTGATCTCGATCGCGATCGCGCTGCCCCTCACATGGCCTCCGGTAGCAAGTGCAAGAGACATCTCGATCATGGGTATGATGGGCAGCGTGCAACTCGCGTGTGGGTGCCTATTCATAACTCTGGCAATGCGCTACCTGCCGGCCGTAGAGATCGGCCTGTTCACCCTTCTCGAGACGGTACTTGGCCCGGTCTGGGTATGGCTCGCCTACGGTGAACGGCCTGGGTCCTTCGCGCTTCTTGGGGGATCGTTCATCGTGACCGCCCTCCTTCTCAACAGCCTCCTCGGACGCCCCGCCAATGCCTCGTCGCCGTCGCAGCAGTCGTAGCAACAGCAGCAACAGCAGTAGCAGCGGTGGCGGCAAGGAGCGACGCCGCGCGCGCTACCAGATCTCCAGCGTGCCGCTGGCGATTCCCGGCGAAGGCCGGCGGCGCTTGTTCAAGATCCTGCTGTGGGCCTTCTGCGGCGTCGCGACGATCGCGGTGCTTATCGCGCTCGTGGTCGCCGGCGGGTTCTTCTGGTTCAACCGCTCGGCGCCCGACACCGATGGCAGCCGGCTGATCGCCGGCATCGCGCAGCGCATCGAGATCGTGCGGGATCCCAACGGCATTCCCCACATCTTCGCGAGCACAGCCGACGACGCGTATTTCGCACAAGGCTATGTTCACGCGCAGGACCGGCTCGCGCAGATGGACATGATGCGCTTGTTGGCGCGTGGGCGGCTCGCAGAGGTGATCGGTCGCCCCGGACTCGCGAATGACCGTTTCATGCGGGGGATGGATCTCGTCGGTCTGGCAGAGCAGAGCCTCCAGGTGATGTCACCGGGGAATCGGCGCGCGTTCGATGCCTATGCACGCGGCGTGAACAGTTTCCTCTCGACACCCAATCTCGTTCTGCCGCCCGAGTTCCAAGTCATCGGCCGACAGCCGGAAGCCTGGACGATCATCGACTCGCTGCTCTGGGGACAGGTGATGGCGTTGCAATTGTCGGGCAATTGGCGCGACGAGCTCGCGCGCCTGCGCCTGGCGTCACGCCACAATGTCGAGACGCTGACGGTGTTGTGGCCGGATTGGCCGGCCGACGCGGCCACCAGCATCAAGCAGCAGGCGCAGCGCATGTCGCCCGAGGCGATCGAACGCACCCTCGCCGCCTTACCGGCGCCGCTTGGCCCGCACCACGCGTCGAACGCCTGGGTCTTCAACGGCGCGCGCACGGCAACCGGAAAGCCGCTGCTGGCCAATGATCCCCATCTGCAACTTTCGGGCCCGAGCGTCTGGCATCTCATCCGTCTCGATGCGCCGGGCTTCAAGCGTGTCGGCGCCAGCGCGCCGGGCGTCCCCGGAATCGTGCTCGGTCACAACGGCCGGATCGCGTGGGGCATGACGACGACGGGCGCCGACACGTTCGACCTGTTCATCGAGCGACAGAGCGAGGATGACCCGACGCGCTACCAGACGCTGGCGGGGCCGAAGCCCTTCGAGATACGAACCTACGATATCGCCATCAAGAATGAGTCGGAACGCCTCCGCATCGCCGTGCGCCGCACGCATCACGGGGTCGTGCTTGCCGATCTCACCAATGATGCGGCGGAAGCGGCGGCGCCCGGCGAAGTGCTGATCCTCGCCTCGACGATGTTCCATGGGCCCAATACCACCGCCGAGGCGTTGTTCAGAATCAATGGCGCGACCAACGTGGAGCAGTTCGTGAAGGCTGCCGGTGAATGGACGGCGCCCGTCCAGAATCTCTTCGTCGCCGATACCGAGGGCCATATCGCGCTCACCACTGCGGGGTGGATCCCCGACCGCAAGCTGGGCGACGGCTGGACTCCCCAGCCCGGCTGGAACGGCGCGTATGATTGGCGTGGCATGGTCGCCTTCGATCGACTGCCGCGCATCATCGACCCCGAGCAGGGATTCCTGATGAATGCGAACAACCGCGTCGTCGGCGCGTCGTCGGACGTCTTCATCAGTCGCGACTGGGACGCACCCTTCCGCGCGCTGCGTCTGCAGGAGGGATTGGCGGAGGCGACGGGGCAGGATCTCCTCAACGCGCGGCGGTGGCAGCTCGACCACGTCTCCAGTTTTGCGCAGCAATTCCTGGCCAAGCTCGCCGCATGGAATCCGACCGATCACGTGGTCCGTTTCCACCTCGCCATTCTCCGCGAATGGGACGGCGAGATGCTCCGCAGTCGTGCCGAGCCCCTGATCTTCAATTCCTGGATGCGCGCGCTTCGAAGCCAGGCGCTCGATGCGTTGCTCAAACAGGATGCCGCCAGCCTCGCGGCGAGCGGGCGCGAGTTCCCGTTCATGCTGTTGGCGATCGCGAGCAACGAAGGCGCCGTATGCGAGCAGATCGATTGTCGTGCGTTGCTGGAGCCCAGCTTGCGCACGGCCGCCGATGCCTTGACGCAGCGCTACGGCGAGAGTCGCGATGGCTGGCGCTGGGGCAATGCGCATACCGCGGCGTTCGAGAACCCGCTCTGGAGCCGCGTTCCCTACGCGAAGAACGTGACCCGCTTCGATATCGCCAGCGACGGCGACAATTTCACCGTCAACCGCGGCGGCTCCGGGCGACGCGACACGCTGACCGACTTTCCGCATACGCACGGCGCGAGCCTGCGCGCGCTCTACGATCTGGCGAATCTCGACCGCGCCCAGTTCATCATCACCCCGGGTCAGTCCGGCCATCCCTTGTCGCCGAACTGGGGCGATCTGGCGCCGCTCTGGGCGAATGGCCGCTACGTGTCGATTGCGGGGACGCGCGACGCGCTGGCCGTTGACGGCAAGATCCTGACGCTTGTACCGCGTTGACCCGCGGGGAGCGCCCATTGTCGCCCGACCCCAGGCTTGACGATATCCGCAGCGCAGCTGCGACGCTGGCGACCCTCGACATCCTGCACACGCCGGCGCTTCCCGCCGGACGCCTGTCGAGCCTGCTTGGCGCGCGACTGACGCTCAAGCTCGAAAATCTGCAGCGGACCGGATCCTTCAAAGTGCGCGGCGCCGGCGTGAAGCTCGCCGGCCTCACACTGGCCGAGCGTGCACGCGGCGTGATCGCGATGTCGGCGGGCAACCATGCGCAAGGCGTCGCCTATCACGCGCAACGCATGGGGATTCCCGCCACGATCGTCATGCCCCGCGCGACGCCGTTCACCAAGATCGAACGGACCCGATCGCTGGGTGCGATCGTCGTCATTATAGGCGACACGTTGAGTGAATCGGCCCGCCACGCGCAGACGCTGGCGGCGCGCGACGGCTTGGTGTTCATCCATCCCTATGACGACCCGCTGATCGTCGCCGGGCAGGGAACGGTCGCGCTCGAGCTGTTGGGCGATGCGCCCGAACTGGATGTCCTGATCGTACCGATCGGCGGCGGCGGCCTGATGGCGGGATGCGCGATAGCGGCCCGCGCCCTCGCCCCCCGCATCGAGATCATCGGCGTGCAGAGCGCGCTCTATCCGGCGATGAAGCGTGCGCTCGCCGGCGACGAGACCGAGATTCCGGCGGGGCCGACGCTGGCCGAAGGCATCGCGGTGAAGATGCCGGGCGCGCTCAACCGTCGGATCATCGCGCGGACCGTCGACGACATCCTGCTGGCCGACGAAGCGGCCATCGAGCAGGCGGTCAATCTCCTGATCGTCGAGGAGAAGCTGCTCGTCGAAGGCGCGGGTGCGGCCGGCATCGCCGCCATCCTCGCGCATCGCGACCGATTTGCCGGCAAGAATGTCGGGATCGTGATCTGCGGCGGCAACATCGACGCGCGCGTCACCGCGTCGATCCTGATGCGCGGCCTCGCCAGCTCCGGGCGGCTGGCCCGCTTGCGGATCGAGATTCCCGACGCGCCGGGAATGCTCGCGCGCGTCGCGACGGCGATCGCCGGCGCGGGCGGCAACATCGTCGAGATCGTGCATCAACGGCTGTTCTACGACGTGCCGGTCACGCGCGCCGATGTCGATGTGGTCCTGGAAACCCGCAACGCGGAGCATCTCCAGGCGATCAAGACGGCGCTGCGCGAGGCCGGTCTGGGTGTCGCCGAACTGGCGCAGGGCTCGACCACGGAGCTGCGGGCGCGCGAACGCTAAACCGGTTCTTAACCGGCATGCGCCAGCCTGTCGCGCGAGTCCCGCCAATCGGCGCGGGGCGCGCGCGCGCGCGATGGCAGGCACATGGCAGACAAATCCAAGAGCGGCAACGAACGCCCGATCCTCA
>JANNTF010001159.1:0-3962 GCA_031403455.1 Alphaproteobacteria bacterium
TGTCCGACGCCATCTCGCGCTCGCCCTGGAAGACGCGGATGGTGACGGCGTTCTGGGCGTCCTCGGCGGTCGAGAACACCTGGCCCTTCTTGGTCGGCCGCCGATCCGCTCGGCCCAGACGAGACCGTCGATGGCGTCCTCGACGGCGAGCATCGACGGCGTGTTGATCGTCTCGCCCTTGAACACGCCCTCGGTCAGCTTGCCGCCTGACGTGAGGCGAAACAGCTTGGGCAGCGGCCAGGGCGGCGTGTAGCTCTCGAGCCGGGCCACCGCGCGCGGGCTCAGGACGATCATGCCGTGCTGGCCCTCGCCGCCGAGGACCTTCTGCCAGGACCACGTCGTCACATCGAGCTTGTCCCACGGCAGCTGCATCGCGAATGCAGCCGACGTGGCGTCACAGATCGTCAGGCCCTCGCGGTCGGCGGGGATCCACGCGCCGTCGGGGACGCGAACCCCCGACGTCGTACCGTTCCAGGTGAAGACGACATCGCGCGCGAAATTGACCTTACCGAGATCCGGCAGCGCGCCGTAAGCGGCCTCGAGCGTGCGCGTGTCGGCGAGCTTGAGCTGTTTGACGATGTCGATCGCCCAGCCATCGCCGAACGATTCCCACGCGAGCACGTCCACGCCGCGCGGCCCGAGCAGCGACCACATCGCCATCTCGACGGCGCCCGTATCGGAAGCCGGGACGATGCCGATGCGATACGAAGCGGGGATCTTCAGGATCGCGCGCGAGCGATCGATGACTTCCGCGAGCTTTGCCTTGCCGGATCGGGAGCGGTGCGAGCGTCCAAGCACCGCATCCTGGAGGGAGCCGAGCGTCCAACCCGGGCGCTTGGCGCAAGGTCCCGAGGAGAAATACGGGACGAGTGGACGCAATTCCGGCGCGCGTAGGTCTTGCTTGATCATAACCGCCATCCTTTCAGATGGCCGAGATCCGTTGGGGGATCTTGGCCCGGGGCGGAACCTAGGGAAACACCCCGCGCCGGGCAATCGTAAAACGCGGCGGTGAAGCCGCTCTTTTGGTCAGGTCGCTGCGAAGCGATAGGCATCCATCGCGAGTACGCCATAGCTCGACGAACGATGGATGCGCGCGCCACGACCGGCGCCGGCGCCAAGCGCCACATAAAACGGCATCAGATGCTCCGGCGAGGGATGATTGGCGCGCGCTCCCGGCGCGCGCGCCCAGACATCGGTGAGCGCGGCGACATCGCCGGCCTCGGTGTTCGCGCACAGCCATTCCGCGAAGCCGCGCACATCATCGGCCTCCGGCACATCGATCGCTTGGCCGAAGAAGCGGCGCAGATCATGGGTCGCCGCGCCCGAGCCCAGCAGCAATACGTCGTCATCGAGGAGCGGGCGAAGCGCGGCGCCAAGCGCGACGTGATGCGCCGGATCGCTGTGCGGCTGGACCGCAAGACTCACGACAGGAATATCCGCGGCGGGATACATCAGCATCAACGGCGTCCACACGCCGTGATCGAAACCGCGCGTCGGGTCGATGGCGGGCGCAAGACCCGCGGCGGTCAGTCGCTGGGCAATATCGGCGGCGAGTTCGGGCGCACCCGGCGCGGCGTAGCGCATCTTGTACAGCGACGGATCGAAGCCGCCGAAATCATGGATCGTCTCCGGCCGCGCAGCGGTCGAGACGGCGGGGGCGCGTGTCGTCCAATGCGCCGTCGCCACGATGATGGCCCGCGGCCGGCCGAGCTTGGCGCCCAGTCCCGCCAGAAAATGATGCGCCGGCGACTCGTCGATCACGATCGACGGCGCTCCATGCGAAACGAAAACCGCGCGCGTCGTGTGATCCAGTTCAGCCATCGGCTCATCCTCTCGTAGTACAGAGGTTGGACGTGACGTCCCAACCTCGCGCGCGCCAGGGCGGCCATGGCGAACACTCTGTTCGCTGGCAGGAGACGATCACGCGCGATCGGCCGGTATGGGCATCTCCGGGGTCTTCATCCAGGCATCCCATGGCGGTTCCGGACCAAAGCGTGCGGCGAGGAAATCGACGAAGCGGCGGATCTTGGCCGCCACCGGTCGACCGGGCGGATGGACAGCGTTGACGTAGATGTCCTGAGGTCGCCACGTGCCGAGCAGACATACCAGTCGACCGGTACGGATCTCGGCGCCGCAAAGAAAAGTCGGCAGCATGGCGATGCCGAGACCGGCCAACACCGCTTCACGCAGCGCGTCGCCGTTGTTCGCGCGCAAGCGCCCCTGCACGGCAATGCCCATGCCGCCCTCGGGTCCTGTGAAACGCCACTCGTCGCGCGTCGCCGCATAGGCGTATCCCAGGCACTCATGCTGGGCGAGATCCGCTGGAACCAAGGGGATTCCACGCCGCTTCAGATATTCCGGCGACGCGATCACCGCCAGCCGCGCTGGCGCGAGCCGGCGCGCGATCAACGTCGAGTCCGGCAATCGACCGATGCGAATGGCGAGATCGAAGCCTTCCTCGACGAGATCGACGACGCGGTCGTTGAGCGACAGATCCGCGCGCAGATCGGCATGATCGAGAAGGAACGCCGATAGCGCCGGCGCGACATGCGACACGCCGAAGGAAACCGGCGCCGTGATCCGTAGCGTGCCATGCGGTCTGTCGGTCTCACTGGCGGCTTGTCCTTCGGCTTGGGCGAGGTCGGCCAGGATGCGCTCGGCGTGCAGCTGGAACGCACGGCCGGCCTCGGTGACGCTGAGCTGACGCGTGGTGCGATGGATCAGCCGCGTTGCCAGGCGCTTCTCCAGTGCCTGGACGTGCTTGGACACCATCGCGCGAGAGAGGCCGAGCTTCTCGGCCGCCCGCGCGAAACTGCCATATCGCGCGACGGCGACGAAGGTCTCGAGCGTGACGAACCGGTCGAGGGCCATCGCCGGTCAGCGAATGCGATCCGGATCGCCGACGAACTCCGCCTCGCAGAACGCGCCGCCGATGAACAACGCGCTGATCTTGCCTTCCGGTTCGCGTATCGTCGCGGCGAGCGCGGCGTCGCGATGATCCTCGGCGCTGTCGAGCGGGCGATAGCCCAGGCGCTCCGCCGCCGCATTGTCCCACCACGCGCGTTCGTTATGCGACGAGCCGTAGACGATCTCGTAATGGACATCCGGGTGTTCGAGCCCGATGCGCACGAGTTGCGCCATGTCGCGCGGGCTCAGCCAGATCGACAGCCGGCGCTTGTCGATCGGCTTGTCGCCGTAATTGCCGATGCGGATGCACATCGTCTCCACGCCGAATTTGTCTGCATAGAAGGCACCGAGCGCCTCGCCATAGGCCTTGCTCACGCCATAGCGGCTGTCGGGACGCGGTTGCACCTGGTTGTCGATGCGGCGCGTGCGCCGGTAGAAGCCGACCGCATGGTTGCTCGAGGCGAAGATGACGCGCTTGACGCCCTTGCGACGGGCCGCCTCGAAGAGATTGTAGGTGCCGACGAGATTGGCGGGATGGATCTCCTCCCAGCTGTCTTCGATGCTGCGACCGCCGAGATGGATGATCCCGTCGACGCCGTCGCAGATCCCTTCGACCGCCGCGAGATCGGTCAGATCGGCGCGCATGAAATTTTCGCCCGGCGCGAGATCATTGGGCGATGTCCGGTCGCTGAGTCGCAACTCCGGGTAGACGCCCTTGAGCAATTGGCGCAAGCCGCGGCCGATGCCGCCCGCCGCGCCGGTTATCAATACTCGCTTCATCGTCGTTGCCATGAAAATCCCCTGCCTGCATTTGAAGCACACGTGAATGACCGGGATGCTAAGTGACCCGTCGTCACCGTCACAAGCGCGCCAAACTCCAGGTTTCAGGCGGCGGCGGGCTTGACCCTGCGTCGGACAAATGTGTTCTACTACGTCGATACAGACGGGCAGATCGCTGACCCGACCAAAAGGAGGAAACATGAAATCGATATTCCGTATGTTCTCAGCGGCGCTGTTGCTGTTTCTCAGCATTGACGCACATGCCGCGAACGGCC
>JANNTF010001160.1:0-7076 GCA_031403455.1 Alphaproteobacteria bacterium
CGCGCTGCCCCTCCTCGAGTCGAGGAGGGGCGACTAACGCAAGCTGGCCGCGACAGTCTTTGCTCGTCGCGCGCGCCGACGAGGTGATCGAGTGATCGGCATGAATCGCACTCGGGGAACCCCCCATCCCAACCTTCCCCCGCAAGGGGGGAAGGGGCCCATCGTGATTGAGGGCAATATCGCGCCCGGGCACCAACGGACTCCTTCCCCCCTTGCGGGGGAAGGTTGGGATGGGGGGAGTGCCGGGGTGGGATCGGGAGGCACGATCGCGCGACGGTCGATCCTCGGCGCGCTCGCCGCCGTTGCGACGAGTCTGAACGGCCTCGCGCAGGAGCGCGTCGTGCGCATCGGGTTGCTGCGGGCGCCGCAGCCGCAGCCGCGTGATTTGGCGTCGTTCACGGCGGGCCTCGCCGAGTTCGGCCATGTCGTGGGGCGCAATCTCGAGATCGTCGAGCGCTACGCCGACGGCGAGGTGCGCCGCCTGCCCGCGCTGGCGCGCGAGATCGCGGCGCTGTCGCCGGCCCTGGTCGTCGTCGACGGCGAGCCCTCGGAGCTGGCGATGGCCGAGGCCGCGCCAAAGCTGCCGATCGTGTTCACCCTGGTCGGCGATCCGCGCGCCCAAGGCTTCGCCGCCAGCCTCGCGCGCCCCGGCGGCAGTATGACCGGCCTCAGCAACATCTCGCGCGAGCTCACGGCCAAACGGCTGTCGCTCTTCATCGAAGCGGTGCCGGCCGCCAAGCAGATCGCCGTCCTCGTGCAGCCGCGACCCGGCGTGCCGGTGTTGGTGAGCGAGATCACGGCCGCGGCGGCGCTGCTCGGCGTGCAGATCACGATCATCGAGGCGACGACGGCAGCCGATATCGACGCGATCTTCGATCGCCTCGCCGAGAACCCGCCCGATGCCGTCGCGACGCTCAACTCGCCGCTGTTCTACGGCGAGCGCAACCGCGTGGTGGCGCGGGCCATGGCCCTCAACCGGCCGCAGATCTATCCCGAACGCGAATTCGTCGAGGCCGGGGGGCTGATGGCTTATGGCGCGGATTTCGACGTGATCTGGCGCCGTGCGGCCTTCTTCGTCGACCGCATCCTCAAGGGCGCCAAGCCCGGCGATCTGCCGATCGAGCAACCGGTCAAGCTGCTGCTGTCGGTCAATTCGGGCGCCGCGCGGCGCCTCGGCATCGAGTTCCCTCCGGCCATTCTGCTGCGCGCCGACGAGGTGATCGAATGACGGCGAGCCCGAACGACGCCGAGACACAGAGGCCGGCGCCGCGCGGGCGGCTGTTCCTGAAATACGTGCTGTCCTTCGTCGGCATCGTGAGCGTCGTGCTGCTGCTGAGCGGGCTGCTCGATGGCTGGTTCTCCTATCGCGAGACGCGCCAGACTCTCGCGCTGGTCCAGCACAGCAAGGCCGAGGCGGCGGCGCAACGCATCGAGCAGTTCATCTCCGAGATCGAACGCCAGATCGGCTGGACCACGCATGCGCAATGGGCGGTCGGCTCGATCGATCAGCGGCGTTTCGATTATGTGCGGCTGCTGCGTCAGGTGCCGGCGATCACCGAGCTGGTGCAGATCGACGGTCAGGGGCGCGAGCAGCTGAAAGTCTCGCGCCTAGCGATGGACGTGGTCGCGAGCAATGCCGATTACAGCGCCGATCCGCGCTACGTCGAGGCGACTCAGCGGCGCACCTGGTACAGCCCGGTTTACTTCCGCAAGGAATCCGAACCCTACATGACGATCGCCATCGCGCGCGCCGGGCGCCAGGCCGGCGTCACGCTGGCGGAAGTGAATCTCAAGCTGATCTGGGACGTGGTGACCGCCATCCGGCTCGGCCAAGGCGGCTATGCCTATGTGATCGACGGCCAGGGCCGACTGATCGCGCATCCCGATATCAGCCTCGTGCTGCGCAACACCGATCTGTCGAAACTGCCACAGGTCGTCGCGGCACGCGCGGCCACGGATCTGCGCACGCCCGAGGAGCGCGCGACCATCGTGCCGGCGTTCGACGGCCGCTCGGTCTTCTCCGCGGCGGCCGGCATCTCGCAGCTCGGATGGTTCGTGTTCGTGGAGACGCCGGTCAACGAGGCGCTCGAGCCGCTCTACAACACGATGGTCCGGACCGGCCTGCTGCTGCTGCTCGGCCTCGCCGTCGCCGCGCTCGGCGGCATCCTGTTCGCGCGGCGCATGCTGACGCCCGTGCGCGCACTCGCCGCGGGTGCGGCGCGGCTCGGCACCGGCAATCTCGCGCATCGCATCGATGTGCGCACCGGCGACGAACTCCAGGCGCTCGGCGACAGCTTCAACCGCATGGCCGGTCAGCTGCAGCAGAGCTATGCCGGTCTCGAGCAGAAGGTCGAGGAGCGCACGGCGGAGCTGCAGAGCGCGCTCGAGCGCCAGACCGCGACCACCGAAGTGCTCAACGTCATCAGCCGCTCGGCCTCGCAGATCCAGCCGGTGCTCGACGCCATCGTCGCGACCGCGCTGCGGCTCTGTCATGGCAACCACGCCACGATCTTCCTGCTGCGCGACGGGCTCTACCGCGTCGCCGCCGGCAGCGGCACCAGCCCGGAATTCATCGCGTTCCTCGACGCCAACCCGATCGCGCCCGGGCCGGACACGGTGGTCGGCCGCGCCGCGCTCGAGCGCCGGCCCGCCTACATCAAGGACGCGCTCGACACCTCGAGCTACGGCTGGAAAGAAGCCGCGCGGATCGGGCAGTACCGCTCGTCGCTCGGCGTGCCGCTGCTGCGCCAGGGTGAGCCGATCGGCGTACTGGTCGTCACCGATCCCGGCGTGCGCGCCTTCACCGACGCGCAGGTGGAGCTGCTGGCGAGCTTCGCCGACCAAGCGGTGATCGCGATCGAGAATATCCGCCTGTTCGACGAGGTCCAGGCGCGCACGCGCGAGCTGACGCAATCCGTCGAGGAGCTGCGCGCACTCGGCGTCATCAGCCAGGCGGTGAACTCGACGCTGGACGCGCCCACGGTGCTCGAGACGATCGTCACCAAGGCGGTGCAGATCTCCGGCACCAGCGCGGGCGTGATCTATGTCTACAGCCGCCGCCAGCAGACCTTCCGCATGCGCGCGAGTTGGGGCGGCGACGAAGCGCTGACCGCGGCGATGCGCAAGCAGAGGATCGGCATGGATACGCAGGTCGGCGATGCCGCACGGACGCGCGAGCCCGTGCAACTGCCCGAGCTGCGCGACCTGCCCTCCGCACCGACGATCGAACTTCTGCTCACCGCCGGCTATCGCGCGCTGCTGATCGTGCCGCTCGTCGGGCCGGAGCGCGTCATCGGCGCGCTGGTTGTCCGACGCAAGACGCCTGGTCTGTTCCCGGAGCGCACGGTCGATCTCATGCGCACGTTCGCCGCGCAATCCGTGCTCGCGATTCAGAACGCGCGGCTGTTCGGGGAGATCGAGGAGAAGAGTCGGCAGATCGAACTCGCGAGTCAGCACAAGTCACAATTCCTCGCCAATATGAGTCACGAGTTGAGGACGCCGCTCAACGCCGTGCTCGGCTACACCGAATTGATTGTCGACGGCATCTACGGCGAGGTCCCGCAGAAGGCGCTCACCGTGCTCGCGCGTGTGCAGGCCAACGGCAAGCATCTGCTCGGACTGATCAACGACGTGCTCGATCTCTCGAAGATCGAAGCCGGTCAGCTCGAGCTCACGCTCGAAGACTACACGGTGCCGACGGTCGTGCAGTCGGTTGTCGCCGCGACCGAGTCGCTCGCGCGCGCCAAGAACCTGGAGCTGCGCACCGCGCTCGCCGAAGGCCTGCCGTCCGGCCGTGGCGACGAGCGGCGCCTCGCGCAGGTGCTGCTCAACCTCGTGGGCAATGCGATCAAGTTCACCGACACCGGCTTCGTCGAGATCGCCGCACGCCAGCAGGGCGAACGCTTCTTGATCGACGTGCGCGACAGCGGGCCCGGCATCGCCCCTGAAGATCAGCAGCGCATCTTCGAGGAGTTCCAGCAGGTCGACAGCTCGAACACGCGCAAGAAGGGCGGCACGGGCCTCGGGCTTGCGATCTCGCGGCGGATCGTTCAAATGCATGGTGGAACGATCAGTATCGTGTCGGCGCTCGGCGCCGGCTCAACCTTCACCATCGCGATCCCGATTCAAGTCGCAGAACAGCGAGAGGCGGCGCAATGAGCAAGCGGATACTGGTGGTCGAGGACACCGAGGACAATCGCCAGATCGTACGCGATCTGCTGTCCAATGTCGGCTACACGCTGATCGAGGCCGTCACCGGCGAGGAAGGCGTGGCCTTCGCCGCACGTGACAAGCCCGACCTGATTTTGATGGACATCCAGCTCCCGGTGCTCGACGGCTATGAGGCGACGCGGCGCATCAAGGCCGATCCGGCGCTGGCGCACATCCCGATCATCGCGGTGACGTCCTATGCCCTCTCCGGCGACGAGGCCAAGACCAAGGCCGCGGGTTGCGACGCCTACATCGCCAAGCCCTACAGCCCGCGCCAGCTCCTCGCCATGGTGCGCAAGTTCCTGCCGCTCGAATGAGAACCCCGCCGCTCATCCTGATCGTCGATGACAGCGACGCCAATCGCGACATCCTGGAAATGCGGCTGCGCGCCCATGGCTACGAGACGCTGCACGCCGTCGACGGCGAGGATGCGCTGACCGCCGCGCGGCAGCATCTCCCCGATCTGATCCTGCTCGACGTGATGATGCCCAAGCTCGACGGCTTCGAAGTCTGCCGCCGCCTGCGCGCCGACGCGTCGCTGCCGTTCATGCCAATCATCCTGGTGACGGCAAAGACCGACACCAAGGACATCGTCACCGGCCTCGATGCCGGGGGCGACGAGTATCTGACCAAGCCGATCGACCAGGCCGCGCTGGTGGCGCGCGTCCGCTCGATCCTGCGCACCAAGGCGCTGCATGATCAGGTCCAGGCGCAATCCGCCGAGCTGGCGACGTGGAACCAGACGCTCGAGGCGCGCGTCGCCGCGCAGCTCGGCGAGATCGAACGCATGACCCGCCTGAAGCGCTTCCTGTCGCCGCAAGTCGCCGAAATGATCGTCTCGAGCGGCGACGAGAGCGTGCTCGAGAGCCATCGCCGCGAAGTCACCGTCGTGTTCTGCGATCTGCGCGGCTTCACGGCCTTCGCCGAAGCGGCGACGCCCGAACAGGTCATGGCGGTGCTGCGCGCCTACCACGCCGGGCTCGGCAAGCTGATCCATAAATTCGAGGGCACGCTGGAGCGCTTCGTCGGCGACGGGCTGATGGTGATCTTCAACGATCCGCTGCCCTGCCCCGATCCGGCTTCGCGCGCTGTCGCGATGGCGATCGAGATGCAGGCTTGCGTACGCGAGTTGATCGCAGACTGGGCGTGCGACGGCCATCGCCTGGGCTTTGGCGTCGGCATCGCGCATGGCGAGGCGACGCTCGGCCGCATCGGCTTCGAGGGCCGGTTCGACTACGCCGCGATCGGCACCGTGGCCAATCTCGCGGCGCGGCTCTGCGACGAGGCGCGTGACGGGCAGATCCTGGTCGAGCCCGTCGCGCACGCCCTGGTCGCGACGATCATTCACGGCGAGGCGATCGGCGAGCGCGCGTTCAAGGGCATCCGACAGGCGCTGGCCATCACCAACGTCACCGCATTGCGCTGAACCAGACAGCGTCGTTGCGCGGCCTTGCGCGTCGGTTAACATGCGCCATCAAAATCCGACCAGAGGCACGGGAGGCCTTCCAGCATGAAGCGCAGGCAAATTCTCAGCGGCACCGTATTGAGCGCAACAGCGGCCGCCGCTGCGCGCGTTCCCGCCCGGGCCCAGGGCGCGGGCCTGAAGATCGGCCTGATCTCCACCCTCTCCGGACCCTCGGCCGGCCTCGGCCGCGAGATGGTCGACGGCTTCAACCTGGGCGTCAAACACGCCGGCGGCAAACTGGGCGGACTGACCACCGAGATCATCACCGGCGACGACCAGTTCAAACCCGATGTCGGCAAGGCGACCGCCGAGCGCATGGTGCAGCGCGACCGCGTCGACATCGTCACCGGCGTGGTGTTCTCCAACATCATGCTGGCGATGGCCGATACCGTGCTCAAGGACCCGCGCGGCGTGTTCGTCATCAGTTCCAATGCCGGTCCCTCCGAACTCGCCGGCCGCGACTGCCACCCGAATTTCTTCTCGGTCTCCTGGCAGAACGACAACACGCACGAGGCGATGGGTCAGCACATGACCAACGCGGGCATCAAGCGCGCCTACATCATGGCGCCCAACTACCCCGCGGGTAAGGACGCCCTCACCGGCTTCAAGCGCTACTTCAAGGGCGAGGTCGTCGCCGAGGTCTACACGCAGCTGGGGCAGACCGACTACGCCGCGGAGATCGCGACGCTTCGCGCGGCCAAGCCGGATGCGACGTATTTCTTCTATCCCGGCGGCATGGGCATCGCCTTCGTGCGGCAATACGTGGCCGCCGGGCTAGTGCAAGCCGTGCCGCTGTTCGGACCGAGCTTCAGTCTGGATCAGACGATCCTTCCTGGGATCGGCGATGCCGCGCTCGGTCTCTACGCCTCGACCTTCTGGTCGGAGAAATTGGAGAATGCGCCGAACGTGAAGTTCGTGGCGGATTTCGAAGCGAGCTTCAATCGCATCCCCTCGCCCTATGCCGCGCAGTCCTACGACTGCGCCATCCTGATCGATGCCGCGCTCAAACAGGCCGGCGGCATGGGCGACAAGGACAAATTCCGCGCGGCGCTGCTGGCCGCGAATTTCAACTCCGTGCGCGGCCCCTTCAAGTTCAATCGCAACCACTTCCCGATCCAGAACTACTACCTCACACAGATCCAGAAGGACGGCCGCGGCAGGCTCGTCAACGAACTGCGCGGTATCATCTTCTCGAGCCATGCCGACGCCTATGTCGGCCAATGCAAGATGAAGGGCTGAGCGCGGCGGACTCACCACCCCGGCCGCGCTTTGCGCGGCCTGTCCCTCCTCGAGTCGAGGGGGGACGACTCAGATAATCGTCGCCCCAACTCGGCGCGGGGAGGGGCCGCTTGCGCGAAGCGCACGCGGGGTGGTGAGTGCGCCGCGCGCCGCCCATAATCAT
>JANNTF010001161.1:0-4767 GCA_031403455.1 Alphaproteobacteria bacterium
GCGCTGTGGAACGTGGTTGCGTTGTACATGTGGCTGCTCGACAGCCCGCCCTGGCTGAACGCGGCGATCGTCCTGGCGCTCGGCGTCCTGACCTTCGTGCCGGTGAAATTCGTTCATCCCATCCGGGTGCGCGACCGCCGAGAAATCACCTACGCCGCGATGATCGTCTGGGCGGCGTGTTGCCTCGGCCTCGTGCTGATGGCGCCGCGCAATCCGGCATGGCTGCTCTGGCCCTGGCTCGGCGCCTCGGCTTGGCTCGGCTTCGTTAGCCTGCGCCGCACATTGGCCGGCAGGACGATCCCGCCGAGCTGACGCTGCGCGCCGTCATCGCTCGTGGAACGCGCTTGCGAGCGATGCATAGATCGGCGTGAACAGGTACTCGATGACCGAGCGATTGCCGAGGCGGATATCGGCCTGGACGATCATGCCCGGGAGGAGAAGATTGCGGTCGGGCTGCTCACCGACATTGCCCCGCGCGAGCTGGACGATGGCGCGGTAGTAGACCTGCCCGTCCGGATCCTGGAACGTCGTCGCGGAAAAGCTCTTGAGCGTGCCGGGCACGATGCCGTAGCGCGCGAAATCATACGTCGTGACCTTGGTGACCACATCCTGGCCCAGGCGGATATGCCCGATGTCGCGCGGTGAGATCTTCACCTCGGCGACCAGATCCTGGCCCAGCGGCACGATTTCCGTCACCGGCGCGCCCGGCGCGATCACACCGCCGACCGTCCTGAAGCGCAGATCCTTGACCATCCCGCGCACCGGCGCGCGGATCTCCAGCCGCGTCACGCGATCGACGGCGCGCGCGATCCCCTCGCGGGCTTGCGCGAGTTCGGCCGAGAGCCTTCCCATCTCACCCAACGATTCATTCGCCAGCCGCGCTTCGGTCTCCAGCAATCGCGCTTCGGCTTCCGCCACGCCCTCTTGGGCGCGCCGGATGTTCGACGCCGTCTGCGCGACCTCGCCGATCAGACGCGCGGTCTCGCGGCGCGTTTCGAGATAGACGAGCCGGGAGATCAGCCCCTTGTCGACCAGCTGCTTGCGCATGGCGAGCGTCTGACCCATCAGCTGCGACTGGCTGCCGAGCGCGCCATGCTGTTCTTCCAGCGTCATGAGCTCGGCTTGCCGCGCGGCGAGCTGCCGCTCGAGCACGACGCGCTGGCTGTCGCGCGCACGGATCTGCACGCGCAGGATCGCTTCCTGGTCGGTTCCGATCTGCGTGATCGGCCCGGAAATCGGATTGAGCTGCGCCGGACGCCGCTCCGCGAAAGCACGCAGGCGCTCGATCTGGAGCGCGAGCCCGAGCTCGCGCGCGCGCAGCTGATCGAGTTCGGTCTGCGCCGATGTCGGATCCAGGCGCAGGATGACCGCGCCACGATCGACGATCGCGCCCTCGCTCGCGACGATGTCGCGCACGATCCCGCCCTCCAGATGCTGGATGGATTGGACCAGTCCGCTCGGCAACACCTGCCCCGAAGCGACGGCGATCTTCTGCACATCGGTAACGGACGCCCAGGCGACGGCGCCGAAGAACAGCGACGCTCCGGTGAACACGGCCAGCTTGGCGGCGCGCGGCGGACGGCCTTCCTCGAGGGCGATGGCTTGCGAGAGAAAGCGCACCTGTTGCGGCGATGGCGGCCGATGGGGCACCACCCTGGTCGATGGTTCCAAAGACTTCGCCGGTGACTCGGTCGTCATTTTCCGGGTCCCTTCATCTGCTTGAGGAAATCCGCCGCAGGCACATCGCGTACGACGCGACCCTCCTGCAGCAGCACGACACGATCGCAAAACTGGATATGGCTGGGTCGGTGCGTGACGATGATCACGGTGCGGCGCCCCCGCTGGTCGCGCAGCACCGCCTTCAGGGCCTCGTCGCCGGCGTCGTCGAGCGACTGTCCGGGCTCGTCGAGCAGCATGATCGGCGCGCTGGACAACAGCACGCGGGCCAAGGACAGGCGCTGCAGGAGCCCCGCCGGCAGACGCTGCGTGCGTTGATCGCCGATGCGTGTACCCAGGCCCTCTTTCAGCGCCGTCACCTCGCCGACGGCGCCAGCCTCGCTCAACGCCATCATGAGATCGTGGGAACTCGCGGTGGGATCGGCCAGCCGCAGATTCTGCTCGATCGTGCCGTGGAAGAGATGACTGTTCTGCGGCAGGTAGCAGATCGCGCGCTGCAGATCGCCGGGCGGCAACTGCCGGATGTCGATGCCATCGATCATCACCGCGCCGCCCTGAGGCTGGTAGAGCCCGGCGATGATCTTGAGCAATGTGGATTTCCCCGATCCGCTGGCGCCGACGAGGGCGACGATCTCGCCACGCTTTGCAGCAACCTCGGCGCCGAGCAGCGCGGGATCGGCATCGTTGCGATAGCGATGGCTGATGCGTACGGCCTGGAGGTCGCCACGGAAGATGCGCTCGACATGCGCCGCTGGCGCGACCGGCGGACGAGCGGGCTTCAGACGCATCAGGCCGTTGATCTGCACCATGGTGCGCAGCATCCCCTCCAGCCGCGGCAGCAGCACGAGTCCGGCCTGCATGGGACCGGTCACGCGCCAGAGGATCGCCATGGTCGCGACCAGCGCGCCGACCGTCATCGACCCCACGAGGACCGACCGCACGCCGAGCGCCAAGGTCGCGACCCCGGCCGAGAGCACGAGAATCTGACTCAGCGTTTGCATGAACAAGGACCATTGCTGCGCCTTGTCCTGATAGGCGGCCGTCTCCGCCGAGAGCTGTCGAAAGCGATCGAGCCAGACGTGTTCGGCGCCGGTCTGCCGGATCGCGCGCACGCCGCCAAGCATCTCCACGAGGAATGCGTGGCGTTGCGAACGCGCGCGACCCGCAACGGCCACCGAACGCTTGAGCGCACCGAAGACGAGCCAGCCGATCAATACGAAGACGACCACGAGCGTCGCGGGCACCAGCGCCAGCGGCCCCGCGATCGTCGTCAGCGTGACCAGCGCGATGACGAGAAAGGGCAGCTCGAGCGCAAGCTGGGCGAGCGGCCCGGTGAAGAACTCGCGAATGGATTCGAAATCCTTCAGCCGCGACGCCTGGGCCCCGACAGGCACGTTCTCGATCGACGCCAGTGGCAAGGACAGGAGCTGGCGCAGCGTGGCGACCCCGACCAGACGATCGATACGCGCGCCGATGAACGCGACGATGCGGCCGCGCGCCATGCGCAAGAACCAATCGCCCGCGAACAAGACGCCCAGACCGATGGTCAGATACAACAGGAATTCATGCGCGCGGGCGCCGATCACCTTGTCGTAGATCAGCATCGACGCGAGCGACGCCAGCAGCGTCACGAGGTCGATGAGGAAGGTGATGGCGATCATCTGAACGACCAGCGGCCGGAACCGAGCCAGGATCGTCTCCGTGAAGGGCCGGTCGTCGGGTGGCGCCTCCAGCCGCGTCCCACGATCGACGATGAACGCCGTGCCCGCAAGGCCGCGAACGTCGATCTCGACCGGTTCGGTGGAGTCCGGCGGCACCACGATCGCGCGATCACCGCGCGGCTCGATCACCACCAAGGGGCCCTCGGCCTCGGTCACGAAAAGACACGGTGCCAGGCGCGCGTCGAGATCCGAGAGTTTGAGCTGCAGCGGGCTCGTCGCGAAGCCGAGCTCCGCGAGCACGCCACGCAGATCGACCAGATCGAGATCGCTGGAAAAATGCGGCAAGGCCTCGAGCAGGCGTCGACGGCTGCCGCGATAGTCCAGCGCGGCGAGCAGCGGCGTGAGGCAGGCGGCGAAGGGCGACGCCGCGCGGAAGTCGCCGATACCATCGCGCCGCAACGCGTCGGCGAGCGGTTCCGCGGCCCGCAGCGTCAGGCGTTCGGCCGATGCGCTCATGCGACCGCGTTCGCCGTGGCGCGCTGTTGGGTCGGCGCCCAAGGCCGCAGCTGCGCATCGACGAGTTCGAACCGCCGATCGGCAAGCTCCAGCAAGGACGGTCGATAGCTGACGAGCAGGATCGTGACATGCCCCCGCAGACTGCGCAGGAGATCGCGCAGCCGCGCGTCGCTGCCATGGTCGAGCGCCGTGTTCGCTTCGTCGAACAGAATGATCCTCGGCTTGTCGACGAGCGCGCGAATGACGGCGATGCGCTGGCGCACGCCACCGGGCAACTGGTCGTGCGACGAGGAGTCGATCACGGTGTCGTATCCCATGGGCATGCGCGCGACGAACTCGTCGAGCCCGAGCTCGGCGGCGAGGCGCAGCGCCTCGTCGTAATGACGGCGTCCCCGGAACATGGTCAGATTGTCGAGGATCGTGCCGTGGAACAGCGTGCAATGCTGCGGCAGATAGCCGATCGAATTGACGTAGCTGCGGCGATCCACGCCCTGCAGCGATTGACCGTCGATGGATACCGACCCCCGATCCGGGGCGACCATGCCGTTGAGCATCTGCAGGAGAGTCGACTTGCCCGAGCCATTGCCGCCCGTGATCCCGACGCACTCGCCGGGCGCAATCGACAGCGTGACGCCGGCCAGCACCGGTCGACGCTCGTCATACGCGAAGTGGACGTCGTCGAAGTCGAGCGCACCGGCTGTCACCGTCAAGGGCCGTCCATCGAAGCCCAACTCAAGGGGCGTGTTGAACAACGCCGTCAATCGATCGCGCGCGACACGGATGCCCTGAAAATTCGTCCAGATGCCCATCGCGCGCAGCATCGGCTGCAAGGCGCGGCCCGCGAGCATCGTGCTCGCGGCCAGACCACCGACGGTGAGGTCTTCCGACATCACCAAGAGGCTGCCGGCCGCGG
>JANNTF010001162.1:0-2635 GCA_031403455.1 Alphaproteobacteria bacterium
GCCATAGGCCAAGGCGGCGATCGCCTGGGCGCCGCCGACGCAATGGATCTCCTCGATGCCGGCCAGCCTCGCGGCAGCGAGGACGAGCCCGTTGATCTCGCCGCCGGGCGTCGGCACCACCATCGACAAACGAGTCACGCCGGCGACCCGCGCGGGAATGGCGCTCATCAGCACCGAGGACGGATAGGCGGCGCGCCCGCCGGGCACGTAGAGCCCGACGGCATCGATCGGCGTCCACCGCCAGCCGAGGCGAATGCCGAGCGCATCTGTCCACCCGGCCCGATCGGGCAGCTGCCGCCGGTGATAGGCATCGATGCGCGCGGCCGCGGTTTCCAACGCGGTACGGGCCGCCTTGGGAGTCTTGCGCCATGCGGCCTCGATCTCGCGCGCGGGGATGCGCAAGCCGCGCGCCGTCAGCTTCACGCGATCGAATTTCTGGGTGTAGGCGAGGAGCGCCTTGTCGCCACGCCGATGCACGTCTTCGACGATGGCGCCGGCGACGGAGTCGACATGGGCGATCGTCTCGCGCGTCGAGGCGATCAGCCGGTCGAAAGCCGGCGGAAAATCGGCGGCGCGCGCCGTCAGCCTATGCGGCATGTGCGACCTCGGTGATGCGGGCAATCCAGGGGGCGAATTCGGCGTGCCGTGTCTTGAGCGCCGCACGGTTGACGATCAATCGGGAGGTCACGTCCGCGACGCGCTCGATCTCGACCAGTCCATTGGCGCGCAACGTGGCGCCGGTCGACACCAGATCGACGATCCGCGAACATAAGCCGAGCGCCGGCGCCAACTCGATAGCGCCGGACAGCTTGATGCATTGCGCCTGGATACCGCGATCGGCGAAATAGCGCCGCGTGATGCGCGGGTATTTGGTGGCCACCACCACGTGGCTCCACCGGCTCGGGTCGTCCCGGCCGACGAGATCGGCCGGCGCCGCAACCGCGATGCGGCACTTGCCGATGCCGAGATCGAGCGGCGCATAGATTTCGTCGTAATCGAACTCCATCAGCACATCGTTGCCCGCGACGCCCAGATGGGCGGCCCCGAAGGCGACATAGGTCGCCACATCGAAGCTGCGCGTGCGCACGATATCGAGCCCGGGGTGGCTGGTGGCGAAGCGCAACTGGCGGGCCGCCGGATCCGCGAAAGCCGGCTCAGGCACGATCCCGGCTTGGGCCAGCAAGGGCAGAGTCTCGGACAGGATCCGGCCTTGCGGTAAGGCTAAGACGAGTTTCTCGTTGCTGGACAAAGCACTACACTGAAGACTTCGAGGAACAGCGCAGGCCTGATGAGGCCGCGGGCGGGTGGGATTTATAGCTGGCCGTCTGCCGGATGTCGCGGCCGCCACTGCGTCGTCCAAGGTTCGCCGAGATCGGTCAGGTGACAGGTGATGCGTGTGCCCTCGAGGCGGATTGCCGCCTCGCCCGAGAAGGCCAGCGTGACGGCGCCGGCCTCGAGATGCAGCGCCAGCAATTCGAGAATGCGGCCGCGGTCGCGTTGGTCGAGGCCGCGACGGCGGACCGTCTCCACCCCCTCGAAGCAGACGCCGCAATTGACACGCTCGTAGGTCTTGCAGCCCGCGGCGAAGGCGACGTCGAAATTGGGATCGTTCGCGGGCGAAGCCGGATCGACCACGGGCATCTCCGCGGTCTCCGAGCAATTCTCCCAGCGGAAGCGATTGGCGACGAACACGAAGCGCTTCTCGGCGGCGAGAAACTCGATCTCGGCCAGCGGCACGATGGCATCCTGAAGGCAGGCGGACACGACACCCAGATCGTCGGCATCCTCCGCGCGCAGCTTCAGCGGGTCGCTCATGCGGCCTCCTTCAGACGTTCGATCTCGGCCCCGCAGGCCGCCAGCTTCTCTTCCAACCGCTCATAGCCGCGATCGAGGTGATAGACCCGATTGACCACCGTATCGCCCTCTGCCGCAAGCCCGGCGATGACCAGGCTGACCGAGGCGCGCAGATCCGTCGCCATGACAGGCGCACCGGTCAACCGCTTGACGCCCCGCACCATGGCCGACGAGCCGTGCAGATTGATGTTGGCGCCCATCCGACGCAGCTCCGGCACATGCATGAAGCGGTTCTCGAAGATCGTCTCCGTCATCATCGACGCGCCGTCGGCCGTGGTCAGCAGCGACATCATCTGCGCCTGCAGATCGGTGGGAAAACCGGGATAGGCCTCGGTCATCACGTCCACGCCAATCAGCGGCGCATTGGTCCGCTGGACACGGATGCCGGCCTCGGTCGCCTCGATCGACACGCCGGCGCCGCGCATGATCGCGATCGCCGCGGGCAGCAGATCCATGCGCGTGCCGGTGAGTTCGACATTGCCCCCGGTGATCGCCGCCGCCATGGCGTACGTCCCGGTCTCGATGCGATCGGGCATGATCGCGTGAGTCGCCGCGTGCAGGCGATCGACTCCGCGGATCACGAGACGATCGGTCCCGATGCCCACGATGTCGGCCCCCATCGCGACCAGGCAATGCGCGAGATCCTGGACCTCCGGCTCGCGCGCCGCGTTCTTGAGGGTGGTCTCGCCACGCGCCAGCGACGCCGCCATCAGCAGATTCTCCGTGGCCCCGACCGAGACGAACGGAAACACGATTTCCGCGCCGACCAGGCCGCCCGGCG
>JANNTF010001163.1:0-6094 GCA_031403455.1 Alphaproteobacteria bacterium
AGCGCATCCGCGACGCGGTGACGCGCATGACGGTCATCATCGACATGACCCTGTCCAGCGCCAGGCTGGATGCGGGCCAGATCAAGCCCGAACTGGTGGTGTTCGATCTTGCCGATCTGCTGCGCGACATCGTCGCGCGCCAGCGCAGCATCAGCCCCCATCTCGAGATCATCTTGACCTTGCCCGAATTCGGGTTGGAGATCGCCGCGGATCCTCCGCTGCTCGATCAGGTCTTCACGAATCTGCTGTCCAACGCGGCGAAATACTCGCCGCGTTCGAGCAGGATCGAGATCGGCGCATCGGCGAGTCCTGAGCAAGCGGAGATCTCGATCCGCGACTATGGCGTCGGCATTCCCGCCGATGAAATCCCGAAGCTCTTCACGCGGTTCTTCCGCGCGCGCACGGCCGCCGGAATTCAGGGAACGGGGATCGGTCTGCATCTCGTCCACGAACTCGTCACCTTGCATGGCGGAACGATCGCGGTGTGGAGCGAAGCCGGTGCCGGCTCGACCTTCGCGGTTAGCCTGCCCCGCAATCTGATGCCACAGAGCGCGCGCGACGCGGCCGCGGACTGACGCGCGAAGCCCGGCATCTTCGCGCCGCCTGCCCGTTACGGATCGGCTATGCTGGCGCGATGGCGGTCAGGAGGGATGCGGGAGCCAGCGACATTCCGCGCGCAAGCTGGCTGACGCGGCGCCTGCCGCGCGCGGCGATTCCCTATGCACGGCTGATGCGCGCCGACCGCCCGATCGGCACGTGGCTGCTGCTGTTTCCCTGCTGGTGGGGTCTCGCGCTCGCCGCGCCGGGAATTCCCAACCTGGGGCTGCTCGTCCTCTTCGCGCTCGGCGCTTTCGTGATGCGCGGCGCGGGCTGCACCTACAACGACATCGTCGATCGCGACTTCGATCGCCGCGTCGCGCGCACGGCCGACCGGCCGATCCCGTCGGGCCTCGTCAGCGTGCGGCAGGCCGTTGCGTTCCTCCTCGTACAGCTGGCGATCGGCTTCGCCATCCTGCTGAACCTCAATGTCTACTCGATCGCGCTCGGCATCGCCTCGCTGCTGCTCGTGTTCTCCTATCCGCTGATGAAGCGCGTGACCTGGTGGCCGCAATTCTTCCTCGGCCTCACCTTCAACTGGGGCGCGCTGATGGGTTGGAGCGCGGTGCGCGGCGAACTCGGCGCGCCGGCCCTGCTGCTCTACGCCGCCGGCATCGCCTGGACGCTCGGCTACGACACGATCTACGCGCACCAGGACAAGGAGGACGACGCGCTGATCGGCGTCAAATCCTCGGCGCGTCGCCTGGGCGCGAACACCAAGCCGGCGCTCTGGTTCTTCTACGCCGGCGCAACAGCGCTGCTGGCCGTCGCCGGCTGGACGGCCGGCCTGGCCTGGCCATTCTGGATCGCGCTCGCCGGCGTGGCGGCGCAGCTCGCCTGGCAGATCCGAGCCGTCGATCTCGACTCGCCAGGCGATTGCCTCGCCAAATTCAAATCGAACCGCTGGACCGGATGGCTGCTACTCGCCGGCATCGTCGCCGGCCGGCTGGCAGCGTGAGCGAAGCGGCGATCGACTCGCTCATCCGCGAAAAAATCGATCCCGAAAAAATCGATCCAGCGTCGCAATAGCTTCCTATGATCGCGCGATATTTCGACGCTGGATCGATTTTTCTGGATCGATTTTTCTGGTTCAGCGCGGCCTCGATCGCTCGTTCGAAGTCGACACCCAGTCCCGGACGTCGACGCTCGTACCAGGCCGCCGCTTCGATCGCTTCCTCTGCGGCCGCATCGAGGATGCGGACACGGCGCATCAGCGGTCGGCGAGGCGAGCCCGCATTCGACGACGGAACTCATCTCGATCGACGAGTTTGGCAGTTCCAGAATCGATCTCGGCGAGTCGGCGAAGGAGTTCGGCCTCCCATGCCTCGGCGGCGTCGCTGCCGAACGGCAGATCGAGGCTTCGCACCAAGTCGTGAGCCAGCTCCGCGCGCTCAGACTCCGTAAGCCGCAGCGCTTCCGATTTGATCCTGTCCAGCGCGGCGCCCGTCATACAGATCTCCATCTCCGGCGACGACATGACTGCGAGCATGGCGTTCCGATCGCTCGAAGGTTGAGGAAATTACGCTTACCCAAGGGAACTGGGAGCCGCGCCTTCCGCATCGTTCGGCTATGTTCACGCCATGGCGACCATGATGGTGACCGGGGCTTCCGACATCTCGCGCGCGGCGTTTCTCCATGCGCGGCTGATGCGCGCCGGCCGGCTCGTGACGTGAGCGAGGCGGAGACGGATTCGTTCATCCGCGCGAATACGCAGCTCGTCGCGCCGCCGCTGGTCCCGGAGATCCTGCTGCATCTCGCGACCGAGATGACGCCGCTGTGGCGCGCGACCCAGGCCGCGCTCGACGGCACGGAGCTCGCGCCGCCCTATTGGGCTTTCGCCTGGCCGGGTGGTCAGGCGCTCGCGCGCTTCCTCATCGATCGCCCCGGACTCGTGCGCCGCAAGCGCGTCTTCGTCTTCGCGGCGGGCAGCGGCATCGATGCGATCGCCGCCGCCCAGGCCGGCGCCGCGCACGTCACGGCGTGCGACATCGATCCCTATGCGCATGCCGCGATGCGCCTGAACGCCGCCGAGAACGGCGTCGCGCTGACCGTCAGCGCCGAGGATCCACTCGAGCTGCCGCCGCCCGACGCCGATCTCGTGATCGCCGGCGACGTGTTCTACGAGGAGGCGATGGGGCGGCGCGCGCAGGCCTGGCTGCGGCGCTGCGCTGCAGCCGGCCTCGCCACGCGCATCGCCGATCCGGGCCGCAGCTACCTGCCCTACGAGGAACTCGTCGCGCTCAAATCCTACGACGTGCCGACCAGCCGCGATCTCGAGGACGCGACGACCAAGCGCGTGACGATCTATCGCGAGGCCGACACGGGCGCCGCGAACAGCGACAGCGTGTTGTCGCGGAAGATCTTGCGGCGATCGGCCAGCGTCAGGAAGTCGCAATAATCCCAGGCATAGCCGAGCGCCTGCTTGTAGGTGCAGTAGCGGCCGACATTGGGCATGTCCGACCCCCAGACCAGCTGGTCCGGCCCGAAGCGATCGTAGACTTGTCGGATGTGGCCGCGCGCGCGCGCGTAGGGATAATCCATCCTGCCGCCCCAGGCGATCGGATAGAGCACTTCCGAGTAGACCGGACACGTGTCGAGCAGATCAGCGACTTCCGGCGGGAAGCTCACGCGATCATCGCCGTCGCAATAGATGCTCGTGGGAATGCCGTGCACGAGCACGTGCTTGATCGCGGGATGGCGCTCGACGATACGGCGCAGGCGCTTCATCTCGTCGACATAGCTGCCGGCGGGCGATTTCGCCGAATGCACCCAGAACACCGGCAGCTTGTGCTTGGCCACCAGCTTCCACAGCGGATCGAACAGCGCCTCGTCCGGGAAGTTGCGATAGGCGTTGCGGAAGAACGCGGTCATCGTGAAGTAGAGGCCGCGCATGCCGTGCTGCGTGACCTCGCGCTCCAGCTTCGCGAGCTGATCGTCGCGATAGCCGAACGGCTCGTCGACCTGGGCGAGGCCGATGAAGCGGCCGGGAAAGCGCTTCATGGCCTCGGCGAAATACGGCGCGAGATCGCCGTAGATGTGATCGTTCTGGAGCACCACGCTGCTGATGCCGGTGTAGTCCATGTCCACGACCATCGCATCGGGCGGCGCCGAGAGATCATGCATGTAGGGCGGCAGGAACTGGAGATAGACGCCCTCGCCTTTCGCCTCCCATTCGAAGCGGCCGTTGCGACTGACGCGAAACTTGGTGCCCTGCGCGCGGCCCGCCTCGGAGGGATCGTCGGCGTTCCACAGATCGCGCGTCGTGACGAGCGCGTGGTCGCGCAGCCGGCGATAGGGCTGGTTGCCATGGACATGCATCGCGCGCTGCTGATGCAGGAGATGCTCGGCGGCGCTGGGAAAGCCGCAGGCCTCGCCGAGCGGCGGGAAGATGTGGCCGTGGCAATCGATGATCTCGAACTCGGGTGTCATGGCGGCTCCTCAGAGATTCTGGCGTGGATCGAGACGGTCGCGCAGACCGTCCCCGAACAGGTTGAAGGCGAAGACCAGCAGCGAAATCGCGACCCCCGGCACGAGCACGAGATGCGGCGCGACTTCGATGAACTCACGCCCGGCGCCCAGCATCGTGCCCCATTCCGGCGCCGGCGGCTGCACGCCAAGACCGAGAAAGCCGAGCGCCGCGCCGACCAGCACGGCCTGACCGGCCAGCAGGCTCGTCTCGATGATCACGATCGTCTGCGCATTGGGCAGAATGTGACGGCGCAGGATCTTCGCGCTGCGGGTGCCCGACGTGATGGCGGCCTGGATGAAATCCTCCTCGCGGATCTCGAGCACGCGGCCGCGGATCAACCGTGCCAGGCGCGGCACGAAGCTCGCCGTCGTTGCGATCACGAGGCCTGTCATGCCGGCGCCGATCACGCTCGCGATCGCGATCGCGAGAATCAGACTCGGGATCGTCAGCAGCAGATCGATGATTCCGGTGATGATGGCGTCGACGCGACCGCCGGCATAGCCCGCGACCAGCCCGAGCGTCATGCCGATCGCCGCGGCGATGGCGACGGCGAGCAGCGCGGCGCTCAAGGTGAACCGCGTACCGACGATCAGGCGCGCGAACATGTCGCGGCCGATCTGATCGGTGCCCAGGAGATGCGCCGGCGAGGGCGCCTCGAGCACGCCCAGCAGATCCTGCGCGTTGGGGTCGTAGGGTGCGATGAACGGTCCAGCGAGTGCGACGGCGACGTAGACGGCGAGCAGCGACGCCCCGATCCACAGCGGCAGATTGCGCCGGCGAGCGGGCCGCAGGACGCGCGCCTCAACCATGGCGCAGCCGCGGATTGATCACGAAATAGAGCAGCTCGACGATCAGGTTGATGATCAGGAAGCTGACCACGAAGATCACGGTGATCGCCTGCACCAGCGTGAAGTCGCGTGCACCAATCGCGTTGATCATCAGATCGCCGATGCCCGGCCAGGCGAAGAGCCGCTCGACGACCACCGAGCCGCCGAGCAGATAGCCGGTCTCCAGCCCGATCACCGTGACGGTCGGGATCATCGCGTTGCGCAGCACGTGATGGCGAACGATGGCCGCGCCGGCGACGCCCTTGGCGCGCGCCGTGCGCACGTAATCCTTGCCGAGCTCATCGATCACCACGCCGCGCGTCATGCGCGCGACGAGCGCGATCAACCGCGCCGCCAGCGCGGCTGTCGGCATCACGAGGGATGCCCAGCCGGTGAAGCCGAAGCTCGGTAGCAACCGCCACTCCACGGAGAGGAAGAGGATCAGCACGAGTCCGAGCCAGAAATTCGGGATTGCGAGCAGCCCGACGACCACGAAGGACAGCGGGGTGTCGACCCACCTGCCCTGGCGGAGTGCGGCGAGAACGCCGGCGGGACTGCCGAGCAGGATGGTCACGAGGATCGCGGCGACGGTCAGCGCCAGCGTCGCCGGCAGCCGCGTCACGATGTGCGGCAGCGGATTGCCGCGAAACGTGGAGGAATAGCCGAGATCGCCCGTCATCAGGCCGAGCATGCGCGTCCAGTATTGCGCGAGGATCGGCCGATCGAGCCCGAGCCGCGTGCGCAGCAGGTCGATATCGACCTGGCTCGCCGTCGCGCCGGCCATCATCTGCGCCTCGTCGCCCGGCACCGCCTTGAAAATGAAGAACACGATCGTGACCACGCCGAACGCGATCAGCGGCATGCGGGCAAGACGCGTGAGGATGAAGGTGAGCATCAGCCCGAGCCATCCTCCCCGGCCGGTTCGTAATCGTCTCCCTCGAATGAGCTACGGGATGTACACATCGTCAGGCGCTCGCCAGCCAGGGCTCGTCGCCCCTCCTCAACTCGAGGAGGGGCAGCGCGGCGAAGCCGCGCGGGGTGGTGAGTCAACGATCGAGCGCCGCGTCGATGTCCGCCACGACGCCGGCGAGATTCGTCTCGACCTCGTCGTTGACGAAGCGCAGCACGCAAGAAGTGGTTCCGGGTTCCGATTTCGGAACCCGGAACCGGTTGTACGATGCTGTGTTGGCGCCAAAACTTC
>JANNTF010001164.1:0-1348 GCA_031403455.1 Alphaproteobacteria bacterium
CGTTCGCCGGCTGGGTGAGGAACTTGAGGAAGTCCCAGCACACCGCCTTCTCCTTGCTCTTGCCGTTCACGTAGATGCCCCAGGGCTGCACGATGCCCTTATAGGGACCGCTCGCATCCCAGCGCGGGATGGGCGCCACGCCGTAGTCGAGCGTGGGGTTCTTCTTCTTGATCTCGCCGATTACCCAGGCCTCGCGGAACAGCATCGCGGTATGGCCGTTGGCGAAGGCGTCGGCGTCGCGCGGCACGCGCGGATCGTCGACTTTGTCCTTTTGCACGACATCGACATAGAACTGCAGCGTCCGACGGCCGGCCTCATTGTCGAATCCGTTGTGCCACTTGCCGCTTGCCGTCTGCACGATCAGCGAGCCGCCGGCGGGCTCGAGCACGAACCGGAACTTCTCCGTTATGCCGCTGCCCTGACCGGAGAGCCGCATCGAGATCCCGCTGCGCGTCATCTTGCCGGTGGAGTCGAAACGCACGAGCTTCTTCGCCGCCTCCATCAACTCGCCGTAGGTGGTCGGCGGCGCGGCGATCCCGGCCTCCTTGAACATCGCCTTGTTCCAGTACATTGCCGCACGGCCCTCCAGCAGCGGCAGGCCGAAGGTCCGCCCTTTGACCGTGAACCAGTCCACGGTGAACTTGTTCCACGCGCCGCTCTTGAGATAGGCGTCGATTTCGGCGGGATTGGCTTCGAGCAGATTGGCATCGATGAAGCGGATGCTGATGCCGCTGCCGATGTCGAAGATGTCCGGGCCGGTGCCGGTCGGCATCGCCGCGGAGAGCTTCTGCTCCATCTCGCGCAGCGAGCTGCTGAGGAGGTTCACCTCTACGCCGGGCTTCGTCTTCGCGTATTCCGCAGCGACGGCGCGGTAGTAGGGCACGAGCTCGGGAAAGCCGGTCCAGATCGACAGCGTGGGCGCCGCCATGGCCTTGCGCGGCACGGCCGCCGCGGCGACCCCGGCGACGGCGGCGACGGCGGCGGATTTCAGGGCCGTGCGACGTGCGATCCCGGTGCTGCGAGATATCCGTTTCGTCATGACAGTCCCTCCTGAGGTTGAAGCGATGCGGCGAAGATGGATCAGATCTGCGGCGCGTTCGGCCGGATGATCAGCCGGCGCTCGAAACCCTCGCCGCGCGCGAGATGGATCATGCCGGGCTTGTCGAAGATCTCGCCGGTGAAGCCCTCCGGATCGGAGTGGCCCTGCCAGGGCTCGATGCAGAAGTAATGCGCGGGCGGCCGCATCCAGAGGCCGAGATGCGGGCAGTCGGGGAAGGCGACCGAGATTCCCGGACGGCCTTCGACGCCGAACCACAGCGCGCGGCTCGCGGGCTGATCGAAGATGATC
>JANNTF010001165.1:0-11323 GCA_031403455.1 Alphaproteobacteria bacterium
TCGCCCGCGGCTTCGCGGCGCTGATGGACGCCTACAATGCACAGCGCTGTGGTGCGGCGACCGTGGCACTGGGTATCGCGCAAGGCGCCTTCGACAAGGCGCTGGCCTACGCGCAAAGCCGGGAGCAATTCGGCCGGCCGATCGCCGAGTTCCAGGGTTTGCAGTGGATGCTGGCGGACATGTCGATCGAACTCGATGCGGCACGCGCGATGATCTGGCGTGCGGCGCGCAGCGCGGGGCCTGCGGGATTTCCCGATCGCATGCTGGCGGCGCAGGCAAAGATCCTCGCCTCCGAAACGGCGATCCGGGTGACCAACAACGCGCTGCAGATCTGGGGGGCGGCGGGGTATAGCCGCGACAATCCGATGGAACGTCATGTGCGCGACGCGCGCATGTTCACCATCGCCGGCGGCACGGCGCAGGTGTTGCGTACGCAGATCGCGGCGCAGCTGCTCGGCCGGCGTCTGCCGCAGACCCGCGACGGGTTCGTGCGCGAGGCCGCCAGCGAAAAGGCCGCGCAATGAGCGCCGGACCGACCAGCGTCGAGGTCATCGCCGCGCGCCTGCATGATGCCGGCTGCCGCTTCGCCTTCGGCATTCCAGGCGGCGAGGTGCTCGCGATGATGGCGGCCCTCGACGAAGCGGGAATCCGATTCGTGCTGACCAAGCATGAGAACTGCGCCGGCTTCATGGCCGAGGGCGCGCATCACGTGACCGGCGCGCCGGGCATCCTGCTGGCGACCATCGGCCCGGGCGTGTCGAACGCGATCAACGTGGTCGCCAATGCGCAGCAAGACCGCGTGCCGCTGATCTTCCTCACGGGCTGCCTGGACGCCGCGGAGGCCGCGACCTACACGCATCAGATCTTCGATCATGCGCAGGTCGTGCGGCCGCTGGTGAAGGCGACGTTTCGCGCCGACCCCGCATCGATCGCCACGATCATCGACAAGGCCGTCGCGCTGGCGATGGATCATCCCCGTGGCCCCGTCCATATCGATATTCCCATCGGCGTCGCAACGGCGCCGGCCGCGGCGCCGATCGTGCCGCGGCGGATCGCGCCGCAACCGGTGGCGCCTGCGCGTGGGCCCGCGCTCGACCAGGCCAAGGCCTGGCTTGCGCAAGCGCAGCGGCCGATCGCCGTCGTCGGGCTGGAGGTGCTCGCGCATGGCGCCGAGGCGGCGACACGCGACTTCATCCATCGCCATCGCCTCCCGACGATCACGACCTACAAGGCCAAGGGCGTGCTCGACGAGACGAGCGATCCCTGGAGCCTTGGTGGCGCGGGTCTCTCGCCGGTCGCCGATCGTGTGCTGCTGCCGCTGCTGCGCGCCGCCGATCTCGTGATGCTGATCGGCTACGATCCGATCGAGCAGCGCATCGGCTGGCGCCAGCCCTGGGCCGAGGGCGCGCGCGTGGTCGAGCTCACGAGCGCGGCCAACACGCATTACATGCACCAGGCCGCGCTGAGCTTCGTCTGCGATGTCGGCGCCGGGCTCGTCGCGTTGAGCGACGCCGCCGCGAGCGGCTCGCTCTGGACACCCCAGGAGATCGCCGTGCTGCGCGGCGAACTGCGCGCGCCTTATCGCTCGGACGAGGCCTGGGGCCCGGCGGCGATCTGCGACGTGGCGCGGCGCGTCCTGCCGCCGGCGACGATCGCCACCGTCGATGCCGGCGCGCATCGCATCCTGTTCAGCCAGGTCTGGGATTGCCGCGTGCCACGGGCACTCTTCCAATCGACGGGGCTGTGCACGATGGGTTGTTCGCTGCCGCTCGCGGCCGGCGCCAAGCTGGCCGCGCCCGAACGCGTCGTCGCGTGCTTCGTGGGCGATGGCTGCTTCGAGATGGTGCTGGGCGAGCTCGCGACGCTCCGCGATCAGCTTCTCAAGGTGATCGTCATCGTCTTCGTCGACGAATCGCTGGCGCTGATCGAGCTCAAGCAGCGCGGCTCGCAGCTGCGCAATGTCGGCGTCGATTTCGGCGGCACGGATTTCGCGGCCGTTGCGCGCGCGATGGGCGGCGAGGGCCACGCCGTGAGCGATCGCGCCGGGCTGGAGAGCGCGCTGCGCCGCGCGCTCGTGGCTGACTGCTTCAGCGTGATCGGTTGCCGCATCCCGCCGCGCAGTTACGACGGAAGGATCTGACCGGACAGCGCGTCAGCGCCAGCGACCGTCGATCGTTCGCGGCGTGAGGAATGCGAGGATCTCACGCGCCGCCGCCGCCGGCGTCTCCCAATGCGGGAAATGACCGGCATCGGGCGCGACATCGACACGGAGATCGCTGAAATAAGCGCCGAGGCGGTCGCGCCACTCCACCTTCAACACCGGGTCCTTGGCGCCCCAGAGCACGCGCGTCGGCGCGGCGATCGGCGGCAGCTCGGGCGCGCCATCGGTGATCAGCTTGAGGCGCATCGGCAACGAGCCGCGATACCAGGCGAAGCCGCCTTCCAGATTGGCGGGATCGGCGAATACATCGACCCACTCCTCGAGCACGTCGTCGAACTGGCCGGGCGCGGCGGCCCAGTGATCGAGGAAATGCTTGAGATAGATCCGCACCGTCTCGCGGCTGGCGCCGACGAGTTTCTCGGCGAGCGGCCATTGGTGAAAATACTGGTACCAGACTTCCTTGAGTTGCCCCGGCTCGGCCCAGCGCTTGCCGATGCCCGGATACGGCACGTCGAAGAAGAACAAGGCTGCGATGCGCGCCGGGAAGAGCCGCGCGAAGGATTGCGCGGCGAAAGCGCCGACGTCGTGCGCGACGATCGCCACGCGCCCGATCCCGAGCACGTCGAGTGTCGCCGCGAGATCTTGCGCGAGCAGATCGCCGGTCGTCGCGCCGACGGCCGCGCCCGACCGCAGCCGTGTGCGGCCGAAACCGCGCAGATCCGGGGCGATCACGTCGAAGGATCCGGCGAGCGCCGGCGTCACGCGCCGCCATACGCCCGAGAATTCCGGCCATCCATGCAAGAGCACCAGCGGCGCGCCGCCACCCGCGCGAAGCAAGTGAACCGCGAGCTCGGCGGTGTCGACCCGCAGCGCCGCTGGCGCCATCTCGTCGCTCAGTCGGCTGCGATCGCGCGGGCCGCGTCGGCTGCCGGCGCGCGCGGCTCATCCTTGTAGGGGCCGAAGCGCAGGAACTCCTCGAACTGCGCGGCACGGACCACATGGGTCTTGGGCTCGACGGCGAGATAGCCGCCGTCGATGCCGATCAGCGGGATGATCTGGTTGCGCCGGGTGAACACGCGGCGCATCGACGCGGAATGGTCGATCATGCCCTGGCGCTCGTCCTCGTCGGCGGCGAACAGCATCTCGTAGGAGTCGATGAATTCGCGCACGAACGCGCGGTCGACGACTTGGAGATTGCTGATGATCCAGCAGCGATCCTCGAAGTCCCAGTAATAGCCGAGGCCGATCAGCTCCTTCTCGCGCGTGAAATACGGGAAGAAGGGAAAGGCGCGGCAGGACATCGAGCGGTTGTCGCGCTCGCAGAAGCGCACGCCCTTGCACTCCACAGCCTCGCAGGATTCATGCAGCTCCGCCACGATCTTGCGGCCCGAGGCGTCGTTGGGCTTGTAGTCGTGCCAGAGATCGGTGCGCGATTTGAGGAGCGTGTACTCGGCCTTGTCGACGATCGGCACGGCGTGATCGGCCGAACAACAGACGGGGGAGCCGCCGTTATGCGGCGCGCATTTCTGCCCGCAATCGAATCGGGAGACCGGGGCGGTGAAGCGCGTGTAGACGCGCGCGTAATCGTCAGGAGTCGCTGCCATCGCCAACCGGATTACACGCAAGGTTTACCGGATCGCAACCAAGTTGTTTAACGCGCGGGAAATGCCGGCTGTGTAAGCCTCTTTCCACTTGGTCAGGCAGCAGCAGGAGTCTCGCGATGTCGGAATATTGGGTCGTCGGCGGCGAATACGCCGACTCGAAGTTCAACGCCCTGCTCGCGGGCCATTCTCCCGAGCGCTACGGGCCGTTCCGCTCCTATGACGAGGCGCGCAAGGAATGGCAGTCGCGCACCATGGCCACCATCGACAATGCGCTGGTGCGCTATCAGGTCGTTAGCGAGGGCGTGCGCGCCGCCTGATCAATCCACCAGGCTGGTCCAGATCTGATCGAATGCCTGGTGATGGCGCCTGAACACGGCGAGCAAGGCCGGGTCGAAGTCGCGGGTGGGGACGATTCGATGATCGCCCTCCAGGATGATCTGCGTGGCGACATCATGCGTGAAGCCCGGCTTGTACGGTCGCGGGCTGCGTAGCGCGTCGTAGACGTCCGCGAGCTGCACGATCCGCGCGCTGAGCGGGATGCGCTCTCTGGCGACGCCGCGCGGATAGCCCGAGCCGTCCCAGCGCTCATGATGGCAATAGGCGATCTCCGCCGCCATGCGCAGGCGCGGGTTGTCTTTCAGGATGCGCCAGCCGTATTCGGGGTGGCGCTTCATCTCGGCCTGTTCGAGGGCGTCCAATGCGCCGCGCTTCTTCAGAACCGCTGCATCGACGGACATCTTGCCGACGTCGTGCAGCGCGGCCGAGTAGCGGATTTCATTGCACCATTCCGCGGGCTGCCCGATCGCCCGCGCCAGCCAGAAGCTGTACTCGTTGACCCGCAGGATGTGGTTGCCGGTGTCCTGATCGTGGAGCTCGGCGGCCCGCGCGAGCAGCCTGACCGAGAGCTGGAACGCCGTCTCCGTGGCACGCTGCAATCCGGCGATGCGCCGCCCGCGGCGCGCGAGTTCGATGTTCTGGGCCGAGACCTGATCGAGCAGATCCGAGCGTTCGATGGCGCCGCCGATGAACAGGTTGAGCGGCGCGATCAGGCTGCCATGCGACGCGGAAAACGGCTGCGGTCCGGTGCGCCCCTTGCCCAGGCGATTGATCAGTTCGACCACTCCGACGACCTTGCCGGCGCCGTTCTTCAACGGGAACGCAAGCAGCGACTGGGTCCGATAGTCGAGCGCGACATCCGCAGCCGGGTTGAAGCTGTAAGGCTGGTGCTTGGCGATCTTGTAGACATCGGCGATGCGCAACGTGTGGCCGGTGACCGCGACGTAGCCGGCGATGGATCGACGCGTGATGGCAACGCGCAATCCGGCCGCCGGCGGCGCGATTCGGGCATTCTGAAAATGCGTCGCTTCGAGCCATCGCTTGCGGCCCTGGCGACGCACCATGAAGATGGTGCCAGCCTCCGCATCGGTGACGTTGCGGCTGCGCGTCAGCACCTCGTCGAGGAGCTGGGTCGTCGAGGTGCCGGCCGGGGCGTTCAGAAAGTCCAGGAACTGCAGCTGCGCGGTCATGTGTCCAAGGCAGGAAAACGGTCGCTCATCGTCGAGCCGATGATGGTGCGTCGGGTGCATGGTACACCCGGGGTGCAATGTTGAGTGTTGTCATCCCAACCCTTAACGCCGGCAAAACGCTGGCGGACAGCCTGGTGGCGCTGGGCGATCCAGCTGGATTCGGTGAAATCGTGGTCAGCGATGGCGGGTCGCACGACGATACGATCGCCGTATCGCGTCGGGCCGGCGCGTCGATCGTCACCGGCGCGCACGGGCGGGGGCCGCAGCTGCGGCGGGGCGCCGAGACCGCGCGCGGTGACTGGCTGCTTTTCCTTCATGCCGATACACGCCTGTCCCCGGGCTGGCACGTGGCCGTGCGCGATCACATCGGCCGCCAGCCGGCGCGGGCCGGGTATTTCCGCTTCGCGCTGGATGATGGCGCCGCGGCGGCACGGCGTGTCGAATGCCTGACGCGCTGGCGCTGTCGGCTGCTGGCGCTGCCGTATGGGGATCAGGGGCTGTTGATCTCGCGGTCGCTCCATGACGCTGTCGGGGGCTTCGCTGCCCTGCCGCTGATGGAAGACGTCGATCTGATACGCCGGATCGGTCGGGCGCGCCTGGCGCAGATCGATGTCGATGCCGTCACGTCGGCCGCGCGCTATCGGCGCGACGGGTGGTGGGCGCGGCCGCTGCGCAATCTGTCTATCCTGACGCTGTGGCATCTCGGGGTTTCCCCCGCGCGCCTCGCGCGGCTGTATCGATGAGACCCAAACCCATCGTGATCGTGTTCGCGCGCGTACCGCAGCTCGGGCGGGTCAAGACACGGCTGGCGCGTGGCATCGGGGCGATCGCGGCGCTGGGTTTCTATCGCGAGACCCTGACCTCGATCCTGCACCGCCTGGCGCGGGACCGGCGGTGGCAGGTCGAGATCGCCGCAACACCCGACCGATTGGCGGGTAGCCGGTGGCACCGACCGCATCGACTTGCCGTGCATGCGCAAGGACCAGGTGATCTCGGGCGCCGGATGCTGCGCGCGTTGCGCCGTGCCGGCCGGCGGCCTTGCGTGATCGTCGGCTGCGATGTGCCCGATCTCGACGCGGCGGTGGTCGCCGAGGCATTGGCGCGACTGGCGCGCAGCGATGTCGTGCTCGGCCCTTCGGGAGACGGTGGGTTCTGGTTGATCGGTTGGCGGGGAGTTGCGCCTGGGCTGCGCCTGCTCGATGGCGTGCGCTGGTCGACGGCGCACGCCCGGGCGGACACGCTCGGGCGGCTCCAGGGCAAGCGCGTCGAACTGGCGCGGATGCTCGACGACGTGGACGATGCGAGCGATCTCGCGCGGCTGGGCCTCAGACGGTGGCTTTGGGTTTGACCGTGAGGTGTTCCTGCAGCCGCGGCATCAGCTCGACCAGGTTGCAGGGGCGATGCCGATTGTCGAGCTGCCATTTCAGGATCTCGTCCCAACCATCCCGACATGCCGACGGAGAACCGGGCAAGGCGAACACATACGTGCCCCGCGCGACGCCGCCGACCGCGCGGCTCTGGATCGTCGACGTGCCGATCTTCTGATAGCTGAGCCAGCGGAACAGCTCGCCAAACCCGTCGATGCGCTTGTCGAGGATGCTGTCGACCGCCTCCGGCGTCACGTCGCGACCGGTCACGCCGGTGCCGCCCGTGGTGATGACGACATCGATGCCGGGGTCGGCGATCCAGCTTTGCAGCGCCGCGACGATGGCCGCGTGCTCGTCCTTGACGATCTGTCTGGCGCCGACGTGATGACCGTCGCGGGTGATCATCTCGGCGAGGGCGTCGCCAGATCGATCGTCCCGCGACGTGCGTGTATCGGAGATGGTCAGGACGGCGATATTGACCGGCAGGAAGGGCCGGCTCTCATCGATCTTTGGCATAGCTCGGGTTCGCACGCGCGGTCAGAGAGGTCGGGGCGACATAAGTCGGCCAGCGCCCCTCCGCGACGGAATCGAGCGACGGAGTCGGCTGACCCATGCGCTGAGAATACATCCAATACGAGTAGAGGACGCGCGTGATGAAGTGCCGGGTCTCCGGCGACGGCAGCGTCTCGATCGCCAGCAAGGCATCGTCGCGCACGTCTTCGTCGCGCAGCTCGCGACGCTGCTTCCAGCGCACGACCGTCTGCGGGCCGGCATTGTAGGACGCGGTGAGTCGGATCAAATCGCCCGCGACCGTCTCCGATTGCAGCAGCTGCACGAGATAGCGCTCGCCAAGCGTGATGTTGAACACCGGGTCGTGGAGCTGGGCGACGGGAACCGGCCCACCGTTCAGCGTGGCGGCCGTAGCGGGCATCAGCTGCATCAGGCCGCGCGCGCCGGCCGGGCTGATGGCGCGCGCGTCGAAGCGCGATTCCTGACGCATGAAGGCGTAGATGAGAGCGGGGTCCACCGCGAAGCCATCGGCGGGTTGCCACGGCGGGATCGGGTAGGCCGTCGCCTCGAAGCGGCGGCCATCGACATCCGCCAGCCCGTGCCCGAGGCGCGTTGCGAGCGCGACCATGTTCGTCCGCAGGGCGACCGCGAAGAGCATGCCGCGCGTCTCCCGGTTCGCTCCGACGGCAAAGCGCGCCAGCTCGGCTTCCGCCCGGACGGTTTGTCCAACGGCGATCAGCATCAGCGCGCGCAGGCCCGTGGGCGTGTGTTTCAGCGCGACTAGGTCTTCGCTCCCGACCGGCGGGCCGTCCCAGTTGAACGGCAGCTCATGGCCGAGGGCGCGATACGCGAGCAAGCCATAGAATGTCCGCGGATGCTCTGCCGCGAGGGTGAACCAGGCGGTCACGTGCTCGAAGTTCCGGTCGCGCAGATGCGCGCGGCCCGCCCAGAAGGCGGCCGCGGCGACCTCCCAGGCATGCGCACGCGGCAGCATCGCCAGGCTTTCGAAATGCATCGCGGCCACGCTGAAACGCGACTCGCTGAAGGCTGCCAGACCCGCCACCCAATGGGCGCGCGGGAGGACGCTGCCGGAGCGCTGCACCGCGCTGCTCGCGAGCGCGAGGGCGCGGCGTTCGTCGTCGCGCGCGAACAGCCCGGCCGCGATCCGGGTCTTGAAATGGTCGATTTCGGTGTCGCTGAGCAGGTGACGTGACTCGCTGCCGCCGAGGAGCGCTTCGGCGCGGTCGAGTTCGGCGGCGCGAATGACGGTGTGGAGCTGCGCTTTCAGGCGATCGCGGCTCTGCAGATCCTTGCGGTTCAGCCCGGCGCGAGCCGGCGGCGCCACGGCCTCCATGCCCGGACCAAGATCCGTGATCATGCCGCGGGCGGGGAGGACATCGCCCAGCGGCTGGCGCAGCGAATGCGGCTTGCCTTTGGGGGCCCGGTTGGACGCGAGGCCATAGATGGCGCGGGCGTCGGGGTGATCGGCGTGGTCCTGAAGCCAGCGCGCAAGCTCGGCAAACGACGCGCGCGTCTTCGGCGACAGCAAGTACTCTGCCTCGACATGCCCGATCAGGCGTCGATCTTTGATCTGACCAACGGTCTTGTTAACCAATTCGGCATCGCCACGCGCCGCCACCGCGAAAGCGACCCGGTAGCGTTCGATGTCGTCAGGCGCCAGCACATGCGGGAAAGGCAGGCTGCCATGCCGCCCGAGGCTGCTGAGCTGGGCTAGGACCGGGCGGTTCGCACGCACGTCCCGGATCGCCGATCCTTGATCGGCGTCGGTGTGCGGCGACTGGGCCATCGCGATGCTGGAGAAGAAAGCTACGCCGCCCGCAAACACGGTTCGGCAGATCAACCCCCTCCAGTCGGACCGCGTGGCGTTCAACCGCCTCATAGTATTTGTGAGGCCGCCCGACATGATGAAGAGTCAGTTACAGGACTAGGTGCGGCACCGGCAAGCAGAAATTGCCTGTCATTCCAAATGGATGTGGATCGTTTTTTATCTTGTCTTCACTTCAATTCATTTGGGTGGGGCGTTAATTTGTTTTTGATCATCAATAAATCGCGCCATGACTCCCTCTTCTGTGCGGGAGAGCGCAAGAGATACGCGGGATGAAATGTTGCGAGTGCTTGAATCGGCCGGCTGAGGCCGGGCGGTTGGTAGTCGAGCCAGCGGCCGCGCAAGCGGCTGATGGCGCCCGTCGTGCCGAGCAACGCATGGGCGGCGGATGCGCCGAGGAAGACCAAGATCTCCGGCGCCGCGAGTTCGATCTGGCGCTGGATGAGCGGCAGACAGATGGCGATCTCGGCCGTCGTCGGCGTGCGATTGCCGGGCGGACGCCAATAGATGACGTTGGCGATGTAGAAGTTCGTCTGCCGATCCAATCCGATCCACCGGACCATGCGGTCGAGCATCTGCCCCGACGCACCGACGAAGGGCCGGCCCAGCCGATCCTCATCGGCGCCCGGCGCTTCGCCGACGAACATCACGCGCGATCCAGGCACGCCGTCCGCGAACACGGTGTTGGTCGCCGTCGTCTTGAGCCCGCACCCCTCGAAGCCGCGCACGCCCGCTTCGAGCTCTGCCAGGGTGGTCACTGTCGCCGCGAGAGTCCGCGCGCTGATCGCGGCTTCGGCGCTGCCGCTGGCGGAACCTGGCGGGATTGGCGCGCGCGGCGGCGGCGGCGCGGGGAGGGCGACCGGCGCGGTCGTCGCGGCCGGGATCGGTTGGGCCTCGCGTGTCACGGCGGCGGGACGCGGTTTGAGGCGATCGATGGGCGCCGGCGCGATTGCCTCGTCGGCGCCCATCTCGATCAGCCAATTCAATGCAGCCAGATCGCGCGACATCGGCAGGACCGTAGCATGCGCGGGTCGCCTTGCCCTATATCTCGACCTTCGAATCCTCCACGCATGAGCCGGTCATGACACGCGAGCGGATGGACTATGACGTCGTGATCGTCGGCGCGGGCCCGGCGGGATTGGCCACGGCGATCCGGCTCAAGCAGCTCGAGGCGCAGCACGGTCGGACGATCTCCGTGTGCGTCCTGGAGAAGGGGTCGGAGGTCGGCGCCCATATCCTCTCGGGCGCGGTGTTCGAGCCGCGGGCGCTGGATGAGCTGATTCCGGATTGGCAGGCGAGGGGCGCGCCGCTGAACACCCCGGCGCGCGAGGATCGCTTTCTCTATCTGACGCGCAAACGCGCCTTTCGGCTGCCGACGCCGCCGCAGATGAACAACCACGGCAACTACATCGTCAGCCTCGGGAATGTCTGCCGCTGGCTGGCGCAGCAGGCCGAGGCGCTGGGGGTCGAGATCTTCCCGGGCTTTGCTGCCGCGGAGGTTCTCTACGACGACGCCGGCCGCGTGTCCGGCGTCGCGACCGGCGACATGGGGATCGGCAAGGACGGCAAGCCGACCGAAAATCACCAGCCCGGCGTCGAACTCCATGGTCGATTGACGGTGTTGGCCGAGGGCGTCCGTGGGTCTTTGACCAAGGCGCTGTTCGCACGCTTCGATCTGCGCGCCGGAACCGGGCCGCAGACTTTCGGTCTCGGGGTCAAGGAACTCTGGGAAGTCGATCCCGCGCGGCATCAGCAGGGCCTGATCGTGCACACGATCGGCTGGCCGATGGATTGGGAAACCTATGGGGGGTCGTTCCTCTATCACTTGGAGAACAACCAGGTGTCGGTCGGCTATGTGGTCGGTCTCGACTACAAGAACCCGACCCTGTCGCCCTTCGAGGAGTTCCAGCGTTTCAAGACTCATCCGGCCATCCGGGACGTCTTCGAGGGCGGGCGGCGGGTCGCCTATGGGGCGCGCGCGATCAACGAAGGCGGTTTTCAGGCGATCCCCAAACTCGTCTTCCCCGGAGGCGCCATCGTCGGCTGCGCCGGCGGCTTCGTGAATGTGCCCAAAATCAAGGGCAGCCACACCGCGATGAAGACCGGCATGCTCTGCGCCGAGGCGGCTTTCGCCGCGCTGTCCCAGGATGGGCCGGTCGCCACGCTCGACGCCTATCCGTTGGCGCTGCGGGATTCCTGGGTGTGGGAGGAATTGCGCGGCGTGCGCAACATCCGGCCGGGGTTCCAGAAGGGTCTGTACGCCGGTCTCGTGCATGCCGGGATCGACACCTATCTGTTACGCGGCAAGG
>JANNTF010001166.1:0-3494 GCA_031403455.1 Alphaproteobacteria bacterium
CGCTCGAGACGCTGGTGCGGGCGAGCCGCTCGCGCGCGCCGACCGACGGCGCCGGGCCGCCGGGTCGCATCTTCGTGCTGCGCGCTGACCTGCTCCCCGTCGAGACGCGGTCACTTCTCGCCGCCGTGGCGCGGGTCGTGCTCGTGGCGCAGCGCGGCAGCCTCTTCGATCAGCTCGATCGCATCCCCGAACTCGGCCCACCGGCGGCTCCGCCCGCCGAGCGGAGTCCAGCGCCGGCCGCGAAGCCGGCGCCGGCGCCGGTTCCGGTCCTCGAGCTCGAGTTCTTCAATGGTCTCGGCGGCTTCGCGTCGAAGGGGCGGGAATACGTCACGATCCTCGGTCCGGGCCAGGCGACGCCGGCGCCGTGGATCAACGTGGTCGCCAACCGCAATTTCGGCTTCCTGACGTCCACTGAAGGCGGCGGCCATACATGGTCGCTCAACAGCCGTGAGAACCAGCTGACACCGTGGTCCAACGATCCGGTCACCGATCGTCCGGGCGAGGCGTTCTATCTGCGCGACGACGATAGCGGCCATTTGTGGGGCCCGACGGCATCGCCAATCCGCGACGAGGCCGGCTCCTACATTGCCCGCCACGGTCGCGGCTACAGCCGCTTCGAACATACGGCGCACGAGATCGCCGCCGATCTGGTGCAGTACGTGCCGCTCGACGCGTCGATCAAGATTTCGCGCCTCACGCTGCGCAACCAGTCCAGCCGCGCCCGGCATCTCAGCGTGACCGGTTACGTCGAATGGGTGCTCGGTCCGTCACGCGCGGCGTCGCTGGCGTTCGTGACCACCGAGATCGACGCCGCCACGGGCGCGATGTTCGCGCGCAACCCCTGGCATGCGGCGTTCGGGGCGCGTGTCGCCTTCATCGATCTGTGCGGACGCCAGACCGACTGGACCGGCGATCGTCGGGAATTCATCGGCCGCAACGGCACGCTCGCCGATCCCGCGGCGCTCGCCGGCGCGGCGCCGCTCTCGAACAGGATCGGCGCCGGACTCGATCCCTGTGGCGCGCTGCGCACGCGGCTCGACCTCGCGCCCCATGCCAGCGTCGAGATCGTCTTCTTTCTTGGCGACGCGGCGAGCGACGCGGATGCGCGACAATTGATCCTGCGCTACCGCGGTGTCGATCTCGACGCCGTGCGGACGGAGGTCGCGCGCCATTGGGACGATGTGCTGGGTGTGGTCGAGGTCCGGACTCCGGCCCGCTCCATGGACGTCATGCTGAATGGCTGGCTCCTCTATCAGACCCTCGCCTGCCGCGTCTGGGCCCGCGCCGGCTTCTATCAGGCGAGCGGCGCCTATGGCTTCCGCGACCAGCTTCAGGACTGCATGGCGCTCGTCGTGACGCGTCCGCAGCTGGCGCGCGCGCATCTGCTGCGCGCGGCGTCGCGGCAATTCGTCGAGGGTGACGTGCAGCATTGGTGGCTGCCGCATTCCGGACAGGGGGTGCGCACCCGCATCTCCGATGATCGCGCGTGGCTCGCCTATGCCGTTGCTCACTATGTCCGCTCTACCGGCGATGTCGCGGTGCTCGACGAAATCGTGCCGTTCCTCGAAGGCCAGATGCTCGAGCCCGGCGAACATGACAGCTTCTTCACGCCGACGATCTCCGACCAGACGGGCAGTCTGTTCGATCACTGCGCCCGCGCGCTCGACCAGAGTCTCGCGCTCGGGGCGCATGGCCTGCCGCTGATCGGCACGGGGGATTGGAACGACGGCATGAACCGCGTCGGCGAGCACGGTGCGGGGGAGAGCGTGTGGCTCGGCTGGCTGCTGCACGCGGCGCTGCTCGAGTTCGCGCCGCTCGCCGAGGCGCGCGGTGCGATCGACGCCGCGGCGAGATGGCGTGGCCACGCGACCGCGGTTCAAGCTGCGCTCGAGCGTCACGGGTGGGACGGCGATTGGTATCGCCGCGGCTATTTCGACGACGGCACGCCATTCGGCGCTGCGGCGAGCGAGGAGTGCCGGATCGATTCGATCGCGCAATCCTGGGCGGTGCTGTCCGGCGCGGCGCCGACCGGACGGGCGCGTCGCGCGATGGCCGCGGTCGAGCGTGATCTGATTCGACCGGAAGATGGGCTGGCGCTCCTCTTCGCACCACCCTTCGACAAGACGGCGCTCGATCCCGGGTACATCAAGGGCTACCCGCCGGGCATCCGCGAGAATGGCGGCCAATACACGCATGCCGCCTTGTGGTCCGTGATGGCGTTCGTCGCGCTCGGCGAGGGCGACAAGGCGACGGATCTGTTCGCGCTCCTCAACCCGATCAATCATGCGCGGACGCGCGCGGATGTGCACCGCTACAAGGTCGAACCCTATGTGGTCGCCGCCGATGTCTACGCGCGACCGCCGCATATCGGACGTGGCGGCTGGACCTGGTACACCGGTTCAGCCGGCTGGATGCAGCGCGCCGGCGTCGAATGCATTCTCGGTCTGCGCATCGAGGGCGCGTTCCTGCGTCTCGACCCCTGCATCCCGAAGGCCTGGCCGCGCTTCGAGATGACACTTCGCCATGGATCGGCGCGCTATGAGATCCATGTCGAAAATCCCGATTGGGTCAGCCATGGCGTGCGCGCCGCCAAGCTCGACGGCGTGGCGATCATGGAACGACCGCTGCGTATCGCGCTGGTCGATGACGGCAATGTCCATCAAGTGCAGCTGACGATCGGCTGACCGCGCGGGCGTCCTCCGCGGGTCACATGGATCCGGCGGCGATCTCCGCGGCGAAGTGGCAGCGCACCTGCCGGCCTTCGAACGCCACGAGTTCGGGCGCGCGACTCCGGCAGATCGGCTGACACAGGGGGCAGCGTGGGTGGAAGCGGCAACCCGCGGGCGGATCGATCGGGCTCGGCACTTCGCCGCTGATGGCCGTCGCCCGGCTGACCGGTACGGCGGATTCGCGGCGTCGCATCCGCGGCGCCGCGGCAAACAGCGCCGAGGAATAGGGATGGAGAAGCCGCGCCGCGAGCTGGCCGGCATCTCCCGTCTCGACGATCTGTCCCAGATACATGACGACCACGCGATGCGCGATGCGGCGCACGAGATGCAGATTATGCGTGATGAACAGATACGCGATCCCCGTCTCCGCCTGGATGTCGCGCAGCAGGTTGATGATCTGCGCCTGCACGGAGACGTCGAGCGACGAGACGGGCTCATCGCAGACGATGATCTCGGGCCCCGGCGCCAGCGCGCGCGCGATCGCCACACGCTGCCGCTGCCCGCCGGAGAGCTCGTGCGGGTAGCGCTCGAGATGTTCGCTGGTCAGGCCGACCTGGCGCATCAGTTCGAGGGCGCGTGCGCGCCGGTCGCTGCGGCGCCCGCCGCCATGGATGCGCAGCGGATCGTCGAGACTCTGGCCGATCGTGCGGCGCGGATTGAAGCTGGCGAAGGGATCCTGGAACACGATCTGCACCGCGCGGCGCAGGCGCAGCGCGTCGCGCGCGACGATCTGCGCGACATCCTCGCCATGGAGCAGGACTTGCC
>JANNTF010001167.1:0-7911 GCA_031403455.1 Alphaproteobacteria bacterium
CGAGATCGGCGCCGTCGAGCACGGAGCCATCGGCATACTCGACGCGAAAGCGACCGAACATGCGATCGTTGGCGTAGGTGCCGGTCCAGCGATGGCCCGTCTTGCTGGTCCAGGTTCCCTGCCCTTGGCGCAAACCGTCGACCATGTCCCCGTCGTAGCGCGATCCGTCCACGTACTCGACCTGGCCGCGGCCATGCGGCTTGCCGTCGCGCGCCGGTCCCAGATACCGCGCGCCGCTCGCCAGAGTCAGCGTGACGGGCGGTCGTACCAGCCCAGCGACCGGCGCCGATAGGCCGAGCAGGCCCGCGATGATCGGACTCACCTGTGCGATGCGCGTGATGCGCTTGCCGTAATTGGCGAGGCCCCGACCCGTCTGCGACTGATCGTGTCCACCGTAGTGCAGTGCGAGCACGAGGTTGTCGTCGTCGGCGAAGACCGGTGCCCCCGAACTGCCGCCGATCGTGTCGCAGTAGTGGAAGATATCGGTGTCGAGCATCGCGTCGGGATGTCCGGCCTGACAGCCACCGCGCGTCACATGCTTCGGTCCCCCGGCCGGATGGTGAACCACGAACAGAGCCTCGCCGGGCACCGGGTCGCGATTGCCGAGCTTAATGACGCCGAATTGCCCGGCCGGATTGCCGCGCACGCGCAGGATCGAGTAGTCGAGCAACGCCGATGTCTCGATGGGTGTCGTTTCGACCTCGAAGCGCTGCGCGCCGCGGCCATTCTCCGCGTAGTAGTCGAACACGGCCGAGACTTGTTTGACCGGTCCGGCTTCACCCTTGCCCGGAACACAGTGATTGTTGGTGAGCAGATATTCCGCGCTGAGGATCGCGACGGTGCACACGAACATCTCCTTCTCGAGCCGGATATCGAGCCGGCCGACCGGACGACCCATCCGCCGCACGCGACTGGTTTCCGGGTAGGCGCTGATCAGCTCGAAGCGCGGGAGCTCACGGCTGATCACGCTCTCCAGGCGCCCGGTCGATTGCCGTCGCTTGAGATTGAGGCTGCCATATTGATCCACGTCGAAAATCTGCGCATGGCCGATCGTGCTCGATAGGACGATCGCGACGATCCCGGCCAGCGCCTGGAAGATATTCATCAACCCTTCTCCGACGACCTACATCGGTCACGTGTATTCTCACCATGATCACGAACCCTGAGCAACCGACGGCGGGCGGCGGCGGCAACATCACGCGACGTCGTCGCGACGATCGCGGCTTGGTGCGTCGGCCTCACCGGATCCGCAGGCTGCCGTCGCGCGCTGCGCGATGCCGGTCAGCGGACCGACCGCAACGTGCGCATTCTCGCTCACCGCCACGTCCCGGAGCTGTGCGATCCGCCCGAGGATGCGGGTGGCGAGCACCCCGCGATCCTCGCCGGTGAGCTCCATGCGCGTGAGGGAGACGACCGCCGAAACCGGACGCATGCCGCGATCGGGCGTCGAGACCTGCCGCAGCACCGCGCCTTGCCGGCCCAAAGTCTGCAGCAGTTTGAGCCTCGGCGTTTCCTCGAAGGTGAAGATCAGCGCGTCACGTGGCGACATGCTGGCGATCGGCACCGCTGTCGTCGAGGCCAGCATCGCGTGCACATCCGGCCGTGAATGGCGCATCACGGCGGCCGGCATGAGATTCACCGTGACCATCGCGGTGAAGCCGGCACCCGGAAAGATGAGCATGTATTTTCCGGCGGCCGCGGCGCCGACACCTTGCATCCCTTCGATCAGCAGCGCCTCGCCCGCTTTCGTCATGAACGACGACCGCGCGGTCTCCTGGATGCCACGCTGCTGCAACGATTGGGCGGTGAGCTCGCTGCGCAGCGGCGCCCAGGCCTCCGCCGGCAACTCCGTGAATGTCACCGAGCTTCCGGTCGTCGGATCGGCAAACCCCATGAAGTCGGATGATTCGCCAAAACCCTGGAGCGGCGCGATCCCGATGCGGCTGCCCGGCGGCATCACCACCGCGATGGGCCCGGCCCCCTGCGCATTGGCCGGCGCTCCCGACCCGACCATGAGCAGCAGCACGACGACGGCGAGAAACCGACGCATGACGAAAGCCGCTGTCACGCTCGACCGTAGATCTCGGCGGCGGGCGTGAAGACCGTGTCGGGATCGAGCGGATAGATCGGCCGCCGGCAGATCGCGTGGCCGAGGCTGCGGAGATTCGCGCTCGTCGCGCCGGGCGCATCGATGTTGAAGTTGCCTGCGGCCCAGGCGACGAACATGTGGGGTTCGCAATGCGGCGACTTGACCACGATCAGATCGTAGCGCTTGGGGTCGCGGCCGGCGGCGAAGAACACCGAGCGGTCGAACAGATTGGCCGGGCGCGTGATCGCGACGATGGTGATGTTGCCATGCAGCAGCACGGCGAGATTGCCGGCATCGTTGGGCGCGCCGCTGGTCTCGTGCACGCACTGGCCGCGCGACAGCAGATCGACGACCACATCGAGTTCGACCGGCGTGAAGCGCTTGTCGAGCGCGCCGCCGAGACGCACGCGCAGACGCGCGCCCACACCCGCCTTGAACGCCGCCGCGACCGCCGGCGGATCGACGATCGGCAGCAGCGCCTTGCCTTGGTAGCCGGCGCGCAGCAGCGCCGCGAGGATCGCGTTGGAATCGCCGCTCGCCCCGGAGCTCGTCGCGTCGGCGGCGTCGGTGAAGATCGCCGGCCCGTCGAGCAACTTGGCTTTGGCGATCGACTCCTCGAGAGTGACGAGGCGGCCCTGCATCAGCGCGCGGTCGGGCCAGAACCTCGCGGCCAGCCGAAGCGCCTCGCGCTCGGCGCGTTCGGCATCGCCATCGGTGACGACGATCGCCTGGCTGCACAGCTCCGGCACATCGGTGAAGGGATTGCCGATCATGAACCCGGCCGCGAGCACGTCACCGCTGCGCTCCAGCGCCTGCGCCTGGCGAATCACGCCGCCATAGACGCCGGACTCGGTGATCAGCTCGTCGCCGCGCACGAGCGCCGGCACGACCACGCGTGCGATCCTCGGCTTGGCGCCGGCCAGAATCCTGAGCAGCAGCCGCGCCGCGCGCTCGCCGGTTTCGGCGAAATCGACATGCGGATAGGTGTGATAGATCGTCAGCCCATCGATCTGCCGGAGCATGCGCGCCGTCAGGATGCCGTGCAGATCGAGCGAGATGACGATGGGAATCTTCGGCCCGAAGATCCCGCGGCACGCCTCGAGCAGATAGCCCTCGGGATCGTGCTCACCAGCCGACCCCATCGCGCCATGCAGCGAGAAATACACGGCGTCGATGCCATCGGCCCGCGCCCGGACGTGATCGAGCAGATCGGCGGCGAGCTTGCCGAAACCTTCGCGCGAGAGCTGTCCCGCGCTGAAGGGCCGCGCGCTATAGGCCGGCACCATCTCGACCCCCGCGCTTGCCGCGAAGATCTCGATCGCGCCGCCGATCGAGGTGTTCTTGCCGCGCTGCGCCGCGATCACCTCGTCGCCGCGCTGGATCACGAAATCCTCGAACGCGCTCGGCACAGGGTTGAAGGACGAAATCTCCTGCATGCATTCGACGATCAGAATTCGTGGCACCTCTTCCTCCGCTCGGAGCCTCGTGAAATTCCTACTACCAGACAAACCGTTCCATGTCCGGCCCGGAGCCTGGACTCGAACTTCATGAGATCCCCCCTCGAGCGGACGCGCGCGCGGCCGGCCCCCTGTATCTCCAGGCTGGATTTGCTTTCCGCCGAGTCTGAACGCCGCTCACCAGCCGCAGGGGAGTTCCATGCATTCGATTCTGTCGCGTCTTGCCACCGGGGTTTCTTTCATCGCGCTCATCGCCACGATGCCGGGCGCCTCGGCGGGGATCATCACCGCCCTGAATGTCGCGCCATCGTTCAACACGCCGGGCAATGCGACACAGGGTTTCATCGCCGTCGGCCCCACCAGCGCCGGTACGATGACAGTCGATGGCGGCAGCATCCTGACGATGACGCCGAATGCGGTCTCCGAAGGCCAGATCAATGTCGGCGGCGCGCAGATCGGCAACTCGGGAACCGCGGGGTCGGGCGTCGTGACCGTGCGCGGCGCCGGCTCGCAGATCAACTTCAATGGCGCGTCATCGATCTTCCTCGTCGGTCGCTGGGGCACGGCGAGTCAGGCGACGCTCAACATTCTCGATGGCGGCAGCGTGAACATGAGTGCCGGTTTCGGATTGCGCGTCGGACGCGGCAATACCAATGCCGGCTTCGGGACGGACGGGGCTCGTGGCGAGGTGCTGGTCGACGGCATCGGCTCCCGACTCTCGATTACCGGTATCGATCTCGACGGCTTCGCGACAGGGATGCAGCTCGGCCGCGACGGCGGCAGCGGCGCGCTGACGGTGTCCAACGGCGGCGTTGTACATCTCGACTCCACCGCGTCGAGCAGCAGCGCGTTCCTGACTCTCGGTGGCCGCGGGCCGGGATCCGATCCGACTTCCACGTCCAGCAGCGGTCGCGGCGACATCGCCATTCGTGGTGTCGGATCGAAGCTGAGCATGAGCGGCGATGGCGCGGGGATCGATATCGGCCGCTTCGGCAGCACGTCGACCGCAAATCTGGAAGTCAGCGCCGGCGGCCGATTGGAATCGCAATACTTCAATGTCGGGCGCGGCGAGAACAACGCCAACGGCGCGACCGGCACGGCAATCGTCGACGGCGCCGGTTCCGTGATCGCGCTTTCCGGCCGCGGCCGCACCGGCGAGGCGCCGGGCGGCGCCATTGGCGACGATCAGGGCCGCGGCACGCTCGTTTTGCGCAACGGCGCGCGCTTCACGATCGACGCGTCGCAGGCGACGCAGACGGGCGGCGGCTTCACCATCGGCCGCGATGGCGGCACGGGCACATTGGCGCTCGAGACCGGCGGCAGCCTGAAGATCTTCGGCAACGCGCTGGGCGGCATGGGCCTGACGGCTGGCCGCAACGGCGGGACGGGCACGGTGACCGTCGGCAACGGCGCCGCGATCCGGATCGAGACGCCGAGTGGCGCAACGACGGCCGGGTCGGGCATCACGCTTGGCCGCGATTCCGGATCGACCGGCACGATGCGCGTCGATGGCGGCACGGTCGCTCTCGACATCGACCACCATCGCAATTCCATTTCCCGCTCCGCGATCGTCGTCGGTCGCGACAGCTCGGGCACGCTCGACATCGTCAATGGCGGCGTCATGACGCTCGACGGTCAGGCGCCGCTCACCGTGGTCGTGACCGCGGGCGGCAATTACAGCAGCGATCCGGTCAATCGGGTGAGCGGCAATGGGCTGATCAATGTCGCCGGCAACGGTTCGAAGCTCGATGTGCGCGGCAATGACGGCACGATCGAGATCGGTCGCTGGGGCAGCGCCAGCCGCGGCGAGATGGTGGTGAGCGGCGGCGCCACCGTCGCCGCGAATACCTTGCGCATCGGCATCGGCCAGGCTGGAAGCGACGGCGCGACCGGGCGCGTCGCGATCACCGGCGTCGGCTCTGCCATTGCGCTCGCCGGCACGGATATCGACCGTGATGGCGGGCAGATCTGGATCGGCCGCGACGGCGGCGATCGTTGCAAGTCGTGCGTCGCGAGATCTAAGCATCGCGACCATTCCTGGTTCCAGACTCCGAACTCGGAGCCTGGAACCCCGTCGATTTCAAGTCATGATGCGAGCAGATCCATCCAGCGCTCGAGCGTCGTGCTCTGATGCTGGCCGTACCATTCGCCGTCGAAGATGACCTGCTTGGCGACGTTGTCGGCGCTCGACGGGTTGATCTTCGCGAGTTCGGCCGGCACCAGCGCCGCGGCGGCGGGATTCACCGGTCCCTGCCCCATCAGCCGCAGCAGCGCCACCTGACGTTCGGGGATCTGGCTCGACGCGATGAAACGCATCGCCGTCTCGCGCCCCGCCGGATTGCCCTTCGGCACGACCCAGACGCCGGGTGCGAGAATGCCCTGGTTCCACGTCCAATCGATGCGGCCATTGGTCTCGCGATTGAGCAGATTCGCGCGGGTGTTCCACACATTGCCCATCACGACCTCGCCGGTGCGCAGCAGCTCCTCGGATTGCGCGCCGCTCTTCCAGCCGATGACGTGCGGTTTGATCTCCTTGAGCTTGCGCAGCGCGCGATCGACATCCATCGGGTAGATCTTGTCGCGCGGCACGCCGTCGGCGAGCAGCGCCGATTCGCAAATGCCGAGAATGTTGGAAGCCCACATCGTGCGCTTGCCCGGATATTTGCGCACGTCCCAGAAATCCGCCCAGCTCTTCGGCGGATCATCCTTGAACTTGGTGGTGTCGTAGCCGAGCACGAAGCTGAAACTGTAATTCGCGATTCCCCATTTGAAGGTGAATTTCGGATCCGTGACCTTGCTGCGATCGACGATGCCGTAATCCATCTCTTCGAGCAGACCGAGCGCGCCCAGCTCCAGCGCGGTTCCCGGGCCGCTGTCGCAGACATCCCACGTCACCTTGCGCGACTCGACCATCGCGCGAATCTTGCCCGCGGTCGGGCCCGACGTATCGATCACCGTCTTGACGCCGCTCTCTTTGGTGAAAGGATCCGTCCACGCCTCGGTAAAGGCCGGCGCCGCGGCGCCACCGTAATTGACGACCACGAGTTCTTTCGCCTGCGCGGACGCGACCTGCGGCGCGACGCCGAGCGCGCCGAGGGCGAGCAGGAAGTCACGACGATTGATCTCGCCGCGCGCGTAGCGGCGTTGGGCGATCTCGGCACAGTCGCGTGCAAACTCACTCATCGTCGTCTCCCTCAGGATTTGAACTGGATCTTCTCGAGATCGGCGGCCATCGGCGCATTGGCGGGATCGAGCGTACGCTGCGCATACCCATCGGCGATCGGCGCCCAGCGTTGCCACAGCGACGCGAGATCGGGAATCGGCTGCGTCGAGCAATCGATGCGCAGATTGGTCCAGGCGAAGGGGATGCCCGGCTTGAACACCAGCAGCCCGGCGGATTGCAACGGATAGAGCTCGCCGCCGGCCGCGTCACCCGCCGCGATGCCGGCCAGCAGCCGATCGGGCAGCGCGCACGCCGCATCCTGCTCGAAGGCGCGCAGCATCGCGCGCACCACGTCCTCCGACGCCACCGCATTGCCGACGGCGACACACTGCGTGCCGGTCATATCGGCTTTGGGCGCCATGGCCTTGTCGCCGGTGAAACCCGCCACGCGTCCGGCGGCATCGACGGCCGCGAGCTGCCGCCAGCCGGCATCGGCGCCGGCGGCACCGACCATCGCGCCAACCGCCGCCGCGGCATCGGCGCCGTTACGCAGCGCCGCCAGCGCCACCGGCGCGAGGCGTGGATCGGAACGCGCCTGAACGAACACCACGCCGTCGCGTGCGTCGCCGAAACACACGCGCGCCGCCGCCGCGATCGACGACGTCGCCGTCACGCCGCCCATCATGCCCGTACGCGCACAGCGCCCCAGCAGCGAAAACGTCATCCCCCATCCCCTCTCAATCCATCGCAGCGACAGCGTAGCGCAGGCCGCGACCGCATCATCATCGCTTGCTGGTCGGCACTAGGCTTCAAAATTCTTGACGGTGGATGTGGCGCGCTAGTTCCATCGGGGATTGGACACCAGCACGACCACGAACAGCGCGCCGATCAGGATCGCTGGCACGGCCAGCAGCATGAGCAGCTTGGTCGCCAATCCTGAACGTCCAGCCGCGCGCAGCGCGTAGCCGCCCCACAGCAGCGCCCCCAACGCGGCCAGGATGACGATCCACAGCCCCGCGTTGAACGACGAGACCGAACCATCGGCGATGCCGGCGATGAAGAAACCGAGGAACACAACGGCGATAGCCGCATCGATCCCCCACAAAATCCAAAAGCCCATCGCCTGTGCTCCTTTACGGATCCTGATTCCGGAACCGGCGCCAGAGTATCAGCAGCGACGGCACGAGGAGCACGGGCGCGAG
>JANNTF010001168.1:0-2926 GCA_031403455.1 Alphaproteobacteria bacterium
CGCAACCGGCTCCACAATTCATGCGAAAGCTCCGGGCGGTCCGAGGCTGCCTGCGGCACGCTCAACTCCTGCAGCACTTTCGGATCCAACGGGTCGATCTCAAGGGCGATGACGGCGGCGTCCCTCAGGGCCCGGTCGACGGTGCGGCCGGGGATTGCCCACTCCAGCTTGCCTACATGGATCGTGCCGTAGAGATATCCGTGGCGGTCATCCTTCTCGAAGCGCCACAAGGCGCCGCGATCTCTCGCGTTTCGGATCGCCGCCTGGATATCAGCCGAATTGGGCGCGACCATGGCTGGTGGGCAGGCGGAAGCGACACCCGAAGCCGCGTACCAGAAGGTGAACAAGAGGACAGGGACATAGGCGTACGTCCAGCGCTTGGTCATATCCGACACTCTCCCTGGAGCACTCCAAACCCGGGACGACGTACCCTCGATTGGTCCAAGCCCACCATCACGGCGCTTCGCGCAGCGCCTTCGCGAAGAAATCCTCGCCGCCGAAATTTCCGGATTTGAGTGCCAGCGCCAACGCGCGGCCGCCGACGCTGGAGGTCCAGGGCACGCCCGGGTCGATCTGCTTGCCAATGCGCAACGCGCGGACGCCGAGCGCGTTGACGATGGCACCCGATGTCTCGCCGCCGGCGACGACGAGGCGGCCGATTCCGGTTTCGACCAGGGCGACGGCGATGGCGGCGAGGGCGTGTTCGACGAGTTCGGCGGCGCGGTCGCGTCCGAGTTTCGCTTGGGCCGCGGCGACTTCCGCGGGCGTCGCGCTGGCGTAGATCAGGACGGGCGTGTGGGCGAGATGTCCGCGCGCCCAGGCGATGGCGGAGGCGACCGTGTCGGCGCGCGTCGCGAGCGTCTCCGGGTCGAGCTTGAGCGCGGGATGGCTGGCGGCGAAGACGGCGATCTGCTTCAGCGTCGCGGCCGAGCAGCTGCCGGCCAACACCGCAGCCGGACCGCTGCTGCGAGGCAGCGTCGCCGCGGCCGCATTCTCCCCGAGCCACCCTCGCCGCCGATAGGCGCTCGGCAGACCGCGCGCGACACCTGAGCCGCCGGTCACGAGCGCGAGCTCCGCGGCCGCCTCGCCGATCGCGCGCAGATCCCGATCGTTGATCGCATCGACGATCGCATGTCGAATGCCCGCCGCCTGCAAGGCGGTGAAGCGCTCGCCGATGCGTGATGCGCCAGCCTCGACATCCGCTTGCGCGACCAGCCCGACCTTGTGCCGCGTCTGGCGCTGCAACACGCGCACCAGGCTCGGGTCGCGCATCGGCGTCAGCGGATGATCGCGCATCGGCGAGTCCGAGAGCAGTGCATCGCCGACGAAGAGGTGGCCCTGGAAGACGGCGCGGCCGGTCTCGGGGAAGGCGGGGCAGGCGAGGGTGAAATCCGCGTCGAGCGCATCGAGCAGCGCGTCGGCGACGGGGCCGATATTGCCGTCATCGGTCGAGTCGAAGGTCGAGCAGTATTTGAAGAAGATCTGCCGCGCGGCCGCGCGTCGCAGCCAGCGCAGCGCGGCAAGCGATTGCTCCACCGCGTCCGCGGCCGGGATCGTCCGCGACTTGAGGGCGACGACGATCGCGTCGGCATCCGGCACGACGAAATCCGCAGGCGGCACGCCGATCGCCTGCACCGTGCGCATGCCATCGCGCACCAGGGTGTTGCATAGATCGGTCGCCCCCGTCAGATCGTCGGCGATCGCGCCGAGCAGGCAATTCGACATCGAACTCTCCCGTTGGAATTCCCACCGCGGCGGGAACGAGTCATCCTGCGTGTCATATCAACAGAGTTCGGATGCGCGGAGTCGAAAACGCGCGCGGCGTCGAGATGCGTGGGGAGGGATCAGATGCGGGTTGGCGTGGTCGGGCTTGGCTCGATGGGAATGGGCGTCGCGAATTCCCTGCTGCGTGCGGGCCACGCCGTCGGCGGCTTCGATGTCCGGCCCGAACCGCGCGCGGCGCTGGAGCGCGCCGGCGGCCGTGCCCATGCGACGCCGGCCGAACTCGGGCGCGATGCGGAAGTCGTGATCATCCTGGTGGTCAATGCGGCGCAGGTGGATGACGTGCTGTTCGGCCCGGACGGGTTCGCGGCCACGATGGCCAAGGGCGGCATCGTCCTGCAGAGCGCGACGGTCTCACCGGATTATCCGGTGACGCTCGGCGAGCGTCTGGCCACGCACGGCTTGCGCCTGATCGACGCGCCGGTGTCCGGCGGGGCGGCGGGCGCCGAGGCCGGCAAGCTCACGATCATGGCCTCGGGCGAGCCAAGCGCCTTCGCGGATTGCGCGAGCGTGCTCGCGGCCATCGCCGGCAAGGTCTATCGCCTCGGCGATCGTCCAGGCCCGGGCTCGCAGATCAAGCTCGTGAATCAATTGCTGGCGGGCGTGCATATCGCTGTTGCGGCGGAGGCCATGGCCCTGGCGATCCGCCTCGGCGCCGACCCGCAGACGGCATTCGAGGTGTTGTCCAACAGCGCCGGTGCGTCGTGGATGTTCCAGAACCGCATGCCCCATGTGCTCGATGGCGACTACGCGCCGCGCTCGGCGGTCAACATCTTCGTCAAGGATCTCGGCATCGTGCTCGAGACCGCGAAGAAGAACCTCTTCCCGACGCCGCTCGCCGCGACGGCGCATCAGCTCTTCACGATGGCCGCGGCGAGCGGCCACGGTCTCGAAGACGATGCTGCGGTGATCAAGGTCTTCCAGATCTTGACCGGCATCACGCTGCCGGAGAAGCAGCCGTGAGCCCATCGCTTCACGCCTCGAGCAGGATCTCCGCGAGCTGATCGGGATGGGTGATCATCATCTCATGGCCCGACGCGATGGAATGGGTCTCCCATCCCGGATCCTGGCGCAGCCGCGCATGGATGGCGTGATACGCGCTCCCGGCATTGGCGCTGGCGAGAACGTAGATGCGCCGCGAGAT
>JANNTF010001169.1:0-6601 GCA_031403455.1 Alphaproteobacteria bacterium
GCCAGGTCCAACGGCACGACTACCCGACCATTCGCCAGCACGCGCTCGTTGATCGCGAAGCGGCGCATGCGTGGCACGAGCGGTTCCGGCTTGACCATGAAGATGTCGTATTGCGCGAAGCGGCTCTCGGTGCCGATCTCCAGCGCGTCGCGATGGCCGGCGGTGGTGATGAAGGCAGTAACGGCTCCGCGCCGTTCGATCAGCGCATTGGTGACGAGCGTCGTGCCGTGAATCACGAGCGAGATTTCGGTTGGCGCAACCGCAGCCGCGCGCAGCACTGTTGCGATCCCTTCCAGGGCGCCGAGCTCCGGCGCACGCGGCGTGGTCAGCACTTTGGTCGTGTGCATCTTTCCGTCGTCGCGTTCCAGCACGATGTCGGTGAAGGTGCCGCCGATATCGACGCCGAGACGATAGCCGCCTCGTGAGGCGTTGGGTTCAGACATGTCGGATTCGTCCTCTCACGGCGGCACGACGGCGACACGATAGCGACGGCCTGGGCACGGGGACCTCACGCTATCAAGATCAAGGCCCCGATCAATCAAAGATCATCTACCGATGGCCACGCTTGGCGTGACCGCGATCTGGCCGCACTATCTCCTAACCCGCTGAAGAATCTTCTGGGTGAATACGGATCTCTGCAGGCTCAAGCGCCTGCTGTTCTGCTGTCTGTTCCAGCTTCGCAATGAGGAGGTCGACGGTTCGATCCCGTTCAGATCAACCCATCGCCGTGAGTAATTCTTCTCCGATATCTCCGCGACGTGAGCGCAGCTACCTCACGAAGTCGCGCTATGGCGCCGGCCTGCAATGCGGCAAGCGGCTGTGGCTGCAGGTGCACGAGCCGGTGCCCTACGCCGTGCCGCCGCCGGGCTCGCTGTTCGATCTCGGCCGTGAGGTCGGCGTGGTTGCGCGTCGCCTGTTTCCTCGCGGCGTCCTCGTCGATGCCGAGGCTTGGGCGCATGCCGAGGCATGCCGGCGCACGGCGGCGCTGATGGCCGATCCGAACATCCCGGCGATTTTCGAGGCGGCGTTCGAGACGGCGAATATCCGCATCCGCGTCGACGTTCTCGAGCGTCTGCCGAGTGGCCGCTGGGGCTTGCGCGAGGTGAAGATGTCGACCGGCGTCAAGGACACCCATCTCGACGATCTCGCGATCCAGCTTCACGTGCTGCGTGCGTGCGGGCTCGATGTGCCCTCGGTCGAGCTCGTGCATATCGACAACAGCTACGTTCGCGGCGCGGATGGCATCGATCCCGTCGCGCTCTTTACGCGCGCCGATTGCGCCGCGCATGCGGCGGCGCGGCTCGAACGGGTCGCCAGATCGGCGGCCGAGTTCCAGACCGTGCTGCTGCGTCGGACCGCGCCCGAGATCGCGCCGTCAGCGCATTGCCACGTGCCCTATCGATGCGAGTACTGGCAGCGCTGCACGGCTGGCAAGCCCAGGGATTGGGTGTTTCATCTGCCCAATGCGCGCGCGCCTCTCCGCGACACGCTCGCCGCGCGCGGCATCGAGAGGATCGGCGAGATCCCCGACGATCTGCCGCTCTCGGCGGCGCAATTTCGCATGCGCGAAGCGATCCGGCAGGGCGGCCTCGTCGTCGAACCGGGACTCGCCAAGGCGCTGACGGCGCTCACCCCGCCGATGATCCATCTCGACTTCGAGACCCTGGCGCCGCCGATCCCCGTCTATCCGGGCACGCGGCCCTTCGAGGCGATCGCCATGCAATGGTCGATGCATATCGAGGACGGCGCGGGCGAGCTGCGCCATCGCGCGTTCCTCGCCGACGGCATGAGCGATCCGCGCCGCGATTTCGCCGTCACTCTGCTCGCCGCACTCGACGAAGAGCCGGGCCCGATCACGGTCTATTCGAGCTACGAAGCGCAGCAGCTCCGGACGCTGGCCAAGCTGCTTCCCGATCTCGCGCCTCGGCTCAATGGCGTCGTCGCCCGCCTGGTCGATCTGCTGCCGATTACGCGCGCGAACATCGCCCATCCCGATTTCATGGGCTCGTTCTCGATCAAGACCATCGCGCCCGTCCTGGCGCCGAGCGTCACCTACGCCGACCTCGACAGCATCAGCGACGGCGCGCAGGCGAGCGGCGCGCTCTACCTCCTCGCCTCGGGGAGGATCACCGACGCAGCCGAACGCTCCCGCCTGCGCATTGCCTTGGAACGCTACTGCGCCAAAGATACCGCCGCGCTCGCGGCCCTGACCCAGGCGCTGGTGCGACTGGCGAAGCCAGGGATGAAGCACTAGCGATGGCGCTCAAGAAATCCGGACCCCGCCCCGACCCGCGGTATCGGAGCGAGGTCGAAGAATCGCCCTGCCTCGGAGCGGCTCGGATAAAGGCGATTGTGTGGCGCGCGCGATCTCGTTAGCCTTAATCAGATCTGACCAGGTTCGAGGGGATCTGTCAGGTATGCGAGGGGCAACGCGGGGGGTACGAGCGTTGGTGGTGGGGTAGCGAGAGTTTCGTGCGGCTAGGTCGTGATGTTGCTTGCAACTAGCGAGTCCAAACACACAGGCAGCCGACACGATCAGCTTCCCAAGCCATCACTGCTTTTCAATCGGCTTGGATAACAGAGCGGACATCACCGGATTCGGTCGCGGCAGCGGCCTTTGGCGTCGAGCGCGGGCTCGGCTCAAAGGCGTGTTGGCGCGTCCCGATGGTGAGCGTCACGAATCAGCCAATCCAGGTGGACACGAACGCCTGTTCAAGATGGAGACGCTCGAACCGCGCGTGCTCCTCTCAGCCGATCCGATCGCCGCGGAGCTCGCGCGCCTCTCCGACATGGCGCATCACCTCGATGCCGGCACGCAATACGCGGCCATCGTCGAGCAAGTCGATCGGATGGCCATCGCCGATGCGCGCCATGCGGACGAGGTCGGCTCGCTGACGAGCGAGGCGCAGACCAACAGCGTCGCATGGCCTGAAGATTGGGTGTCGGCCGAGCCGGCTGAAACCGCCTTGACCGACGACGCGCTGCAATCCCTGGGTTCGGCAGCGCTCGGGATCTGGGCCGACGCCTTGGCCGGCAGCGGATCGCAGCTGCCGCCGCTCGCGGTCACCTTCTCGATCGCGGATCTTCCCGACGGCGTGCTCGGCCGCAGCACGGCCGGCGGAATCCTCGTCGACATCGATGCCGGTGGGCGCGGTTGGTTCGTCGATGCCACACCCACCGACAACGCCGAGTTCACGTTGACGCTCGGCACCGATGTTGTGGGCGCGAAGCCCGGCGGCGAAGCATCGGACCGCATCGACCTTCTCTCTGTGCTGCTCCACGAACTCGGTCACCAGCTGGGTCAGGACCACGGCGCGGCCTTGGCGGGGATGAGTGAGGTGCTCGGGGCCGGACAGCGCACACTTATAGACTCGGTATCCGTGCCGGCCGCCTTCGGCTCGGTGGTCGAAGCCGATCTTGGCGAAGGCGGCGTTCTGGATTTCAACGCGATCGGTGAGACCGATGATCTGACCTACACGGTCTCCGGCGGCGGCGGGCTGGGCGTGACGGTTGTCGTCACGGGCTCGACGACCCCGGGCCGCGATGGGACCTATCTCAACATCACGGAGATCAGGAGCGGCGCCGGCGACGATGAACTCGACGCCGCCGATCTGGCGAATATCTGGAACCTGACCGGCATCAACCAGGGAACGCTGAACGCGCTCAGCTTCTCGGGCGTGGAGAACATCACCGGCGGGACCGCGCAGGACAGTTTCATCTTCGACGATCTCGGCTTCGTGACGGGCGACATCGTCGGCGGCGATGGGCTGGAGGAGATCCAGATCGCCGAGTTCGTGACTCTCGCGTCGCAGAGCATGAGCTTCACCCAAGGCAGCCGGACCGTGGACATCGCCGGTTGTCCCACCGACATCACCGTCGACACGCTCGATCTCGTGGTCGATGGCGGGTTGCTGTTCGTCGGGTCGGTCTCCGGCCCCTATGTGCTGACCGCCGGCGTCGCCAGTGATTTCAGCGATTACGTGTTCGCCACGGCGGCCGGCTTCCGGGCGACCGTCGATCATCTCGGCCTGATCATCGCGCGGTCGGGAACGGATGTCTGGGTGTCGGCAAAGGCGACCGATCTCACCGCGAGCCTCGTGAACATCGACGATCTGGTCGCGAACGCGACAGCGATGACTCTGGAAGTCAACACGCCGTCGGGCGGCAAGGTCATCGATCTGGCCAGCGAGCCGGTCATTCTCAGTCCTGACGTGACGCTCGATTTCGACGGCAGCCGGGGCGCGCTGTTCCATGCCGATGGAACGCTCGAGCTGGGGATCGCCGATTCGGTGCTGCTCGGCGGCGGCTTCGACGTGATCTTCGAATCCTCGGCGACGGTCGACGGCGTGACGGGCGAGTTGTTGAAATTGTCGCTGACCGATGTCGACCTGTTCATGGGGACGGGCGGGATTTTCAATGCGACGACCCCCGGCCAGATCGACCTTGCGTCTGACGCGTCAGGCTTTTCGGTCGCGGATGCGGATCTGGCTTTCGGCCGACTGACTTCGGGAACCGCCTCTTACACAGGCTTGGCGGTGTCGGCCGGCGCGGTGACGAAGCACGGCTTCGATGGCTTCGATCTCGGGGCATTCGACCTCACGGTCAAGCTGAACCAGACATCCCTGGTCGCCGGCACCTTGCTGGATTGGAACAACGCCGCTCCCGCTGTGGCCTTCGACGTCGCGCCGACGGAGGCGCTGGTGATCGGCGGGACGGTCGAGCTTGGAATCGCCGATGTGGTTCTGGTCGGCGGGACTTTCGACTTGTCGGTGCTGACGGGGCAGACGATCGGGACGGTAGGCGTCGGAGCGGGTGAGAAGACTGGCGAGTTGCTGCAGGTGTCGCTGACCGACGTGAACCTGTTCATGGGGACGGGTGGTTCGTTCGATGCCGGCACGCCGGGGTTGATCGTCTATGACCCCGAGGCGCAGGGCTTCTCGGTCGCGGATGCCGATCTCGCGCTGGCCAAGCTGACGGCCGGGGCGGAGGTCTTCACCGGCGCGACGATGACCGCGGGTCTGGTCTCGGTGCGCGGCTTCGATGGCTTCACGCTGAACGGCTACGACCTTCTCGTGAAGGTGAACCAGACCTCGGTGCCGGCGATCCCACCGGGTGGCCCGCTGCTCCTCGACTGGACGGGCACGCTCGACCTGACCGAAGCGGAGTCGCTGGCGATCGGCGGCACGCTCGAGCTGGGGATCGCGGATGCGGTTCTGGTCGGCGGGCGCTTCGACATGTCGGTGCTGCTTGCGCAGACGATCGGGACGGCCGGAGTTGGCGCCGGCGAGAAGACCGGCGAGTTGCTGCAGGTGTCGCTGACCGACGTGAACCTGTTCATGGGGACGGGCGGGTCGTTCGATGCGGGCACGGCCGGGCTGATCGTCTACGACGCCGAGGCGGTCGGGTTCTCGGTCTCGGACGCCGACCTGTCGCTGGCCAAGCTGACCACGGCGGATTTGGTGCCCGAGGTCTATACCGGGCTGGCGATGACCGCCGGCTTGGTGTCGGTGCGCGGCTTCGACGGGTTTACGCTCGATGCCCACGACCTGCTGGTGAAGGTGAACCGGAGTTCGGTGCCGGCGATCCCACCGGGTGGCCCGCTGCTCCTCGACTGGACGGGCACGCTCGACCTGACCGAAGCGGAGAGTCTGGTGGTCGGCGGGACGGTCGAGCTCGGGATCGCGGACGCGGTGCTGGTCGGCGGCTCGTTCGAGGTTGCGGTGCTGCTGGGCCAGACCATCGGCACGGCGGGCGCCGGGGCGGGCGAGAAGACGGGCGAGTTACTGAGCCTGACCCTGACCGACGTGAACCTGTTCATGGGCACCGGCGGGTCGTTCGATGTCGGTACGCCCGGCCTGATCGTCTACGACCCGGAGGCCCAGGGCTTCTCGGTCTCGGATGCCGATCTGTCGCTGGCGAAGCTGACGACGGCGGATGTGGTGCCTGAGGTCTATACCGGCATCACGATCACGGCAGGCCTGGTCACGGTGCGCGGCTTCGACGGGTTCACGCTCGACGCCTACGACCTGCTGGTGAAGGTGAACCGGAGTTCGGCGCCGGCGATCCCGCCGGCTGGCCCGCTGCTCCTCGACTGGACCGGCACACTCGATCTCGCGGCGACCGAGGCGCTGGTGATCGGCGGGACGATCGCGCTGGATATCGGCGGCTTCGTGCTCGCCCGCGGCGGCTTCAACCTGTCGGTCAGTCCGGATGTCGCGATCAACGACGGCGCCGGCGGGCCGCTGCCGGCGCTGCCGCACGCCTCGCTGATGCTGCTCTCGCTCAGCGATGTCGATTTGTTCGCCGGGATCGGCGGCTCGTTCATCGTCGATCTCGACGGCGTGCCGACGGGAATCGATTTCTCGCTGGCGACCGGCTTCGGGGTCGACGGCGGCGATCTCGACCTCGCGGTGGTCAAGGACGCGACGCGCAGCTGGACCGGCCTCGCGGCCTCGGTCGACATCGCCACGCTCTATGGACTGCCGAGTGATTTCGAACTGAATGTTTCCAATCTGACCGTACTGTTCAACGGCGCGGCTGCCGATGCGAGCCGGATCGAATGGGCCGGCGTGTCGCAGGTCGCGTCGACCGCGCTGGCCGA
>JANNTF010001170.1:0-1091 GCA_031403455.1 Alphaproteobacteria bacterium
TCGCTCGATCCCAAGACGTCGGTCGAGATCATGGAGCTGCTGGCCGGGTTGGCGACGGCGCGCAACATTCCCGTCGTCGTCAACATCCATAATGTCGAACTCGCGAAGCGGTTCGCGCAACGCATCGTCGGCATGGCGCAGGGCGTCGTCGTGTTCGACGGTCCGCCCTCGGCGCTGCGCGAGGATCATCTGATCCAGATCTATGGTGGCCAGGGATGGCTGGAATGAGCGCTACGCGGCGCCAGGCCTTCGCGCCGAACTGGATGTCGCGCGCGCTGTGGCTGGCGTTGCTGATCTATGTCGTCTACGCGCTGGGCATTCTCGATGTGAGCTGGGATCGTTTCGTGCGCGGCCTCGACAATGGCGGCAAGTTCCTCGCCCGCATGTTTCCACCCGATTTCAGCGCCAAGAAGCTGGAGCTTCTTTGGGAGGGATTGGTCGAGAGCATCCAGATCGCGGTGCTCGCGACCGCTGCCGGGATCGTCCTGTCGCTGCCGTTGGGCTTGCTCGCTGCACGCAATCTCATGCCGGCCTGGGTCGCCTGGAGCGCGCGCGCGGTCATCGCCCTGTGCCGCTCCTTCCATCCCGTGATCACCGCCATCCTGTTCGTGAAGGCGGTGGGCTTCGGCGCGCTGGCCGGCGTACTCGCGCTCATTCTCGCGTCGATGGGGTTCATCTCGAAGCTCTTCGCCGAGGCGATCGAGGAGATGAGCCTCAAGCAGGTCGAGGCCGTCCGCGCCACCGGTGCGGGATTCTTCAACGTGCTGATCATGGGCGTGCTGCCGCAGGTCAATGCGCGCGCCATCGGCTTCTGCGCCTATCAGCTCGATTCGAATCTGCGCAATTCGACGATGGTCGGCATCGTCGGCGGCGGTGGAATTGGTGCGGCCCTGTTCACCGCCTATCAACGCTTCGACTATGATTTCGTGCTCACGATCCTGCTCGCGATCATCGCCGTCATCATGGTCTCGGAAGTCGTATCGGGCCATTTGCGCAAGGCCTTCCAGTGACGTCCAGCGAGGGTCTGCCGGGCGGCACTGCCGGAACCACGGTCCGGCGCTGGATCAGATTTACGCCGGCCGAGCGCATCG
>JANNTF010001171.1:0-6836 GCA_031403455.1 Alphaproteobacteria bacterium
GTTCATGCGCGCGGTGCGCGCCCTTGGCGCTGGGCCGACGACACTGGTGACCGCGGCTGTGCCCGGCGTGGTCGCGATCGTTGGTATTCCGCTACTGGGCGAATTGCCATCCTTGCTCACCGTGGGCGGGATCCTCTTGGTCAGCGCCGGTGTCGTCGTTACGGTGATAGGGGCGATTCGGGCCGGCGTCGTGCCGACACGCACCGCTCAACCGCCTCGGTCGTCGCACTGACGGGGCGCGCATGGGGACGACATGGAGCGCTTGGGAGAGCTGATCACGAGGGCTGGCCAGACACGGCCAGGATTCTTCACGCTCATCCTGCTGTTCCTCTCGGGCTTCATGATCGTGGCGCTGGACCGCGCGCCGCCGTTCATACGGTTCGCCGCCTACGCGGGCCTGATATCGGCGCTCGTCATGTTCAGCTGGTTGATCTGGCAGGCTCATCAGGGAAGATTGCCGATGGTCACGTCCTGAAGACGTTCGCCGGACGAATCGACAAGCGAGTCGCGGCGATTTCGCGGCGTAGCGAATTGCTCTAGCTTCGCTGATCATGTTTGCGGAAGCAGAGCTCGCGCATCGCCTGGACAAGGCGTCTTACGAACGTCGCTTGCCTGAGCTTCGCCATGCGTTGCTGGATGCCCAATACCGGATGCTTGGTTCCAAGCGCTTCGCGGTCGTCCTCATCGCCCATGGCGAGCCGGCCGCGGGACGCACCGAATTCGTCAATCTGCTGAACGCATGGATGGATCCTCGGCACATCGACGTGCATGCGCTCGGCCGTCCCAGCGATGACGAGCGGGCGCGACCCGAGATGTGGCGCTTCTGGACACGGCTTCCGCGGCGCGGTCGCCTCAGCATCTTTCTCGATAGCTGGTACAGCGACAAGCTGGCGGCGCGGTTGCGCCACGATGTCGGACGACGCGCCTTCGAGGCGCATCTCCAGCGGCTCAAGCAATTCGAACGGATGCTGATCGCTGAAGATCATGTCGTGCTGAAGCTCTGGTTCCATTTGCCGGTCGGGGAGCTCCAGCGCCGGCTTGACGAGCGTGCGAAAGACAAGCTTTCGGCGTGGCGCGACACCAGGGATGATCGCGAGTTCGTCAAACTCTTTCGCAAGCGGCCGGGCATCGTCGAGGGCATGCTCCGCGAGACGTCCACCGCCGACACGCCATGGAACGTCATCGACGGCCACGATCGTTATTGGTCGGCGTTCCAAGCTGGCCGAACGGTCCTGGAGGCCTTGCAGGCGCGGTTGGCGGCGCCACAACCTGGCGCCATTCCCAAGCCGAAAATGGAGCGTCGCCCTCCGCCTGCCCCGAACGTTCTCAGCGCGAGACAGCGCACGCGTAGCCTCGATGCAAATGCCTATTCGACCGAATTGACGGCGCTGCAGGCGCGACTGGCGCGCGCGTTGCGGCGCGATGCCTTTCGCCGCCGTGCCGTGGTCGCCCTGTTCGAGGGCAACGATGCCGCGGGCAAGGGTGGTGCGATCAGACGCGTGAGCGCGGCAATCGATGCGCGCATGCTGACGATCGTGCCGATCGCCGCACCGAGCGACGAAGAAATCGCGCGGCCCTATCTGTGGCGCTTCTGGCGCCGACTGCCGCCGCAAGGACACATGACGATCTTCGATCGCTCCTGGTACGGGCGCGTGCTTGTCGAGCGGGTCGAGGGCCTCACACGCGTGGAAGATTGGCAGCGCGGATATGAGGAGATCAACGAATTCGAACAGGAATTGACCGAGTCAGGGATCGTGCTGGCGAAGTTCTTTCTCGCCGTCTCGCCAGATGAGCAGCTCAAACGTTTCCGCGAGCGTGAGCGCACGGCCTGGAAGCGCTTCAAGATCGGACCGGATGACTGGCGCAACCGCGCGAAGCGCCATGCTTACGATCACGCCGTCGTCGACATGGTACAGCGGACAAGTACCGAGCTGGCGCGTTGGGTCATCATCGAGGCCGATGACAAACATCAGGCGCGTCTCAAGATTCTGCGCACGCTCGTCAAGACGATCGAGGCGGCATTGTGATGCCGCAGCGGTCGATCGAATACGGTCGCGACGGGCGCAGCAACCTTCCTGATCGTCGCCTCGTCCCGGGCAAATTCCTGCCCGAATCAACAGCCAATCTTCGGGGCGTCATGCACAGAGCTTCCACACGATCACTCGCTATCGCCGCGGCGTTTATGACATGCGGCACCGCGCTGGCGGCGGACCCGGTACCGCCAATGGGGAGCGCCTGGACCGCGGGCTCACTCACCTTCATCACGGAAAACGACAAATGGGCGTTTCGTGGGGAAGATCGCCACTACACCAATGGCATCCGCATGAGTTGGGTATCCAACGTCATTCATCCGACAGAGCCATCGCCCTGGCGCTGGGCGCATGGATTGGCCGGCGTCATTCCGACCTTCGATCCGGCCGGTGAATTACGGGTCGGTATCTCGCTTGGGCAGAGCGTCTATACCCCCGGCGATGACTTACGGACGGATCGCATTCTTGACGACAGACCGTATGCCGGCTGGCTCTATGGCGGTTTTGCGCTGATCAACGAGCGCCGCCGACAGCCACTGGGCGCTGATACGCTCGATACGTTTGAGGTGAATCTCGGCATCGTCGGCCCCGGCGCCGGCGGCCGGTTGGTGCAGAATCGCTGGCACAATCTGCTTGCGGTCGATGAAGCCAAGGGCTGGAGCAACCAGCTGCCGAACGAACCGGGCATCGTCCTTTACTACGAGCGTAAATGGCGCGACCCGACCAATCTCAAGACGAAACTGATCGACGATCTCGCCGTCGATGTGATTCCCCATGCTGCACTAAGCCTGGGAAATATCGCGACCTATGCGGCAGGCGGCGCGACGCTGCGCTTCGGTCGCAATCTGGATGTCGATTTCGGCCCGCCACGCATCCGTCCAGCGCTTTCCGGTTCAGGTCACGTCCGGGCCGAAGACGAGATCGGTTGGTATTTCTTCGCGGGCTCGGAGTTGCGAGCGGTGGCCTACGACATTTTCCTGGATGGTCCGATTCTGCGGTCCGGCCAGAGTGTCGATCGCAAGCCGCTGGTCCTGGATCTGCAGGCGGGCGCGGCCATCACTTGGCGCAGCGCGCGCGTCGCGTACACCTACGTCATCCGCACGCGGGAGTTCGATGGTCAGAAGACGCCCGACCGATTTGGCGCATTCAGCCTGACCTTCGGATTTTGAGGCCAGCGAAACCTGGGGTTTGACCGAGATGTCTTGACGGGAGGCATTTTTATTCCTACAGAACAAACCATGAACCTTGCCCAGCTCATGGCCGAGACGCCGCACCAGAGCGATCAGCCCGAGCCGGCTCCGACTCACCAGGATCCCCGGCGGCCGTCTTCGCGGAGCACGGAACCACGGAGCACGGAATCCCGCGCATCAAGGCTATCGGCGGCATTGATCAACCGGATCCGCGCCATCGAGTCCGGTGTGACGGGAGCGCAAACACTCTCAGCCCTCGCCCGTCTGCCAACCGGCCTTGAGGCTGTCGATCGCCTGCTCGGCGGCGGCCTGCCGACCGGATGTGTCCATGAAATCTCTGGGCCGGCCGATGAGGGCGCCGCACTCGGCTTCGCAACCGTCCTGCTTTCCCATTTCAGCCGGAGCGGGCCGATCATCTGGATCACGGCGTGTCGCGCCAGTCTTCATGCACCAGGCCTTGCAGGCCTCGGGTTGACGACCGAGCGCTTGCTGATCATCGAGGCGAAATCGCGCGCGATGCGACTTTGGGCCTTGGCGGAGGCGCTTCGCTGGCGCGGCATCTCGGCTGCGCTCGCCGAACTCGACGCCGTCGATTTCAATGTCAGCCGTCGACTGCAGCTCGCCGCAGCAGCTAGCCAGGCAAGCGCCCTGCTTCTGGATACGGGCCCCGTGATGCCGCGCCAGGCGAGCGCCGCACGAACGCGTTGGCGACTTGCCGCTGCACCCAGCCTTTCATTCGAACTTCCCCTGTCCGGCGATGCGCCTCGCCAGGTCGACAAATCTTCAACACAGGACCGTCACGAGATCCTGCGGTCGGGAATCGGTCAACCACGCTGGCAGCTCGAGTTGCTGCGTGGCCCAGCCGCCACGACCGGCGCATGGCTCATCGAACAGACTGCCGAAGGGTTACGACATGTCGCCGAACATCCCACCTCTCGATCCTCACGCTCCAATTATCCAAGCGTCGCGCATGCAACAGGCCACCGGGCGAACTGCAATGCCGATGCGGCTGCTCTCACTCTGGTTTCCGCATCTATCGACGGACCGCCTCGCGCGCGCAGCGCCTGATCACGCACAACGACCGCGCGTCATTGCCGATACCGAAAATGGCGCGCTGAGGCTCGTCGCCGTCGATCAGCTCGCGCAGATGCTTGGGCTTACGCCCGGCATATCGCTCGCCGATGCGCGGGCATACGCGCCCGAGATCGATGTGGCATTCGCCGATCGTCATGCCGACATGAAAATGCTGGAGCGCATCGCACGTTGGGCCAGGCGCTACACACCGCATGTGGCGCTCGATGGCCACGAAGGTCTCATGCTCGATATCACGGGTGCCGCGCATCTGGCGGGCGGCGAAGCCCGGCTGCGCCGCGATGTCCTCGGTCGGCTCGCAAAGCTCGGTTTTGTCGCACGCGCCGCGATCGCTGCGACCCCGGGCGCGGCATGGGCCATCGCATGTTTCGGCGCCGCGACGATACGTGCAGCCGATACCGCCGCGATCGTTGCATCGGATCCGGAGCGGATCCGTCATGCGCTCGATGGCCTGCCGATCGCAGCTTTGCGCCTCGCACCAAGCATGGTCGAGACACTCGATCGGCTGGGATTGCGCCGCATCGGGGATCTGCATGATCTGCCGCGCCACGGCCTCGCCGCACGCTTCGGCAACATCATCAACGATCGGCTCGATCGAGCGCTGGGCCGCGCCGCCGAACCCATCTCGCCACTTCCCCTTGCGCCAGCCTGGATGGCGCAGCTCGCTTTCGCCGAGCCGGTCTCCACGCCGGAAGATCTCGCCCGCATCGTGGATCGCCTGCTTGCTCAGATCTGTACACAGCTCACGCTGGCCGAGTTCGGCGCCCGACGTCTCGAACTCTCCTGCCGACGCAGCGATGGACGCGACGAGACCTGCGCGATCGCGACGTCGTCACCGGTGCGTGATCCACGGCGTTTGGCGCGACTCTTCGCGGAGAAGCTCGCAACGATCGATCCGGGGTTCGGCATCGAGACGATGACGATGACGGCAACCCTCGTGGAGGCTTTCGCAGCGGCACAGCTGACACTCACCCCCGCCGCGCGCGCGGCGGTCGATAGTTTCGGACCGCCCGACGCGATCGACCTCTCGCCCTTCATCGATCAGATCACCAATCGTCTTGGCCCCGATGCCATCGTCCGGCTCGAGATCCGGCAGCGTCACATCCCCGAACTCGCGCAGATCCCTTCCCCCGCCCTGGAGCCAAGCGGGTTGCCGGCGCCGCGAGGGATGATCGAGTCGTGGCGAAGCCCCTGGACCAGGGCACCGACGCGCCCGTTGCGATTGCTGCCGATACCCGATCCGGTCGAAGTCACGGCAGAACTTCCCGAAGGACCACCGCTCACGTTTCGTTGGCGACGCATTCTCCACCGCGTGCGCAGCGCCGATGGGCCCGAGCGACTGGCACCGGAATGGTGGATCGTTTTCGAGCAACGCCACGCGCGCACGACAGATCCGAGTCTCGGTCGAAATCACGCACAGGATCGCCGTATGCAGGCCGCGCGAACGCGCGACTACTATCGGGTCGAGGATGAGGATGGTCGACGTTTCTGGATGTTTCGCGACGGTCCATGGACTGCGCCAGCGCCACCGCATTGGTTCATGCACGGGATCTTCGCATGACCGGCTATGCGGAGTTGCAGGTCACGTCGAATTTCGACTTCCTGCGCGGCGCGGCGCATCCACATGAACTCGTCATGCGCGCGAAGGAACTCGGCCACGCGGCCATCGCGATCACTGATCGCAACACGCTGGCCGGCATCGTGCGTGCGCATGTCGCAGCGAAGGAGGCCGGGATCGCCCTCGTCATCGGTGTGCGCCTGGATCTCGACGACGACATTTCACTCCTCTGCTGGCCGCACTCGCGCACGGCTTATGGCCAGCTGGCACGCCTGATCTCTCTCGGGCAGCGACGCACGGAGAAAGGCAGATGCAGCCTCGCTCTCGCCGATGCGCTCGCTGCGCTCGCCGGATCCAGCGTCGCCGTGATTGCGCCCGAGCTGCCAGATCCCAAGCTCGCTGCCACGCTCGCCCGTGTGCGCGAGATCGTCGGCGACGATCTTCATCTCGCCATCCATCATCTCTACCGAGGCGACGATACGCAGCGTCTCGCCCATTTTGCCGCCATCGCGCGCCGATCCCGCGTCAAGCTCCTCGCGACCAATGACGTGCACCACCACGTGCCGTCAAGACGCCCGTTGCAGGATGTGCTCGTTTGCATTCGCGAGAAATGCACGCTCGACGACGCCGGATACCGCTTGTTTGCGCATGGCGAGCGACATCTGAAACCGCCAGCGGAGATGATGCGCCTATTCGCGCGCTACCCCGAAGCGATCGCGGCCAGCCTCGCGATCGTGCGACGATGCCGCTTCTCACTCGACGAACTGCGCTACGAATATCCCGACGAGCCGGTGCCGGCCGGGCGCACGCCGCAAGCCCAGCTCGAATTCCTCGCCTGGGCCGGCGCAGCCACGCGCTGGCCCGACGGCGTTCCCGAGAAGGTTCGTGCGCAGATCCTGTACGAGATCGCCTTGATCGATCGCCTCGGCTACGCGCGTTATTTCCTCACCGTCCACGACATCGTCG
>JANNTF010001172.1:0-2417 GCA_031403455.1 Alphaproteobacteria bacterium
GCCGAAGCGCTCGAACGGATGGAGAAGATCGACACGCTGGTGGTCGACAAGACCGGCACGTTGACGGAGGGCCGGCCGAAGGTGGTGGCGATCCGCGTGGCCGGCGGCATCACGGAGAACGAACTCTTGCGGCTCTCGGCATCTCTTGAACGCAGCAGCGAGCATCCACTGGCGGCGGCGATCGTCGCCGCGGCCGGCGAGCGCGGGCTCGCGCTCGCCGAGGCGAGCGAGTTCGACTCCCCCGTCGGCAAGGGCGTCACGGGGCGCATCGAGGGCCGCGCGGTGGCGCTCGGCAATAGCCGGTTCATGCGCGAGATCGGGGCCGCGGATGCGGCACTCGAGACCATCGCGGACGAGCTGCGGCGCGATGGTGCGACCGCGGTGCTCGTCGCCGTCGATGGCCGGCAGGTCGGCGTGATCGCGATCGCCGATCCGGTCAGGGAGACGACGGCGGCGGCGATCGCAGCGCTCAAGGCCAGCGGCGTTCGTCTCCTCATGCTCACCGGCGACAACCGCACCACGGCCGAGGCGGTGGCCCGCCGGCTCGGTATCGACGAGGTCGAAGCGGATGTGCTCCCCGAGGACAAGGGCCGCGTGGTCGAGCGCTTGCGGCGCGAGGGCCGCGTAGTGGCGATGGCCGGCGACGGCGTCAACGACGCGCCGGCCCTCGCCGCCGCCGATGTGGGCATCGCGATGGGCACCGGCACGGATGTCGCGATCGAGAGCGCCGGCGTCACGTTGCTGGGCGGCGATCTCGGCGGCATCGTGCGGGCCCGGCGCCTGTCGCGCGCGACGATGCGCAACATCCGCGAGAATTTGTTCTTCGCGTTCGTCTACAACGCCGCGGGAATCCCAGTAGCGGCCGGCGTGCTCTATCCGCTGTTCGGCATCCTGCTCTCGCCGATCATCGCCGCTGCAGCGATGGCATTGTCCTCGGTGAGCGTCATCGCCAACGCGGCGCGCCTGCGGCGGGCCGCGCTGTCATGACGCGGGCCAAGCGACGGGATGCCACAGCCCCTCCGCGGTTCCCGAGGACGATGATGGCGCAAGTTGCGTCCGGCCGAGCCGGCCGCAGTTTGACTCTACTGAACCTGAAGACTGAACCCCGAAGGAGAAAGCAATGATCCATCAGAAAGCATGGCTTAAACACGCCGTTCTCGGTGCGCTGCTCGTCTTTCCGACGATCGCCGCTGCGCAGACGGCGCCGGATCCTCATCATCCCGCGACGGGCGCCGCTCCGGCGTCTGACGCGGCGGCAAGCGGTGACCGCGGCGGGTCGATGATGGCCAACATGATGTCCATGATGCAGGGGCACGTCATGGGCATGATGCGCAGGGAGGAGGGTGACCTGACGCGGCTATTCACCGCCGAAAGAATTGCAGGACGGCTCGCCTATCTTCGCGCCGAGCTTGCGATCACCGATGTGCAGGTATCGGCGTGGAATGGCTTCGCGGAAGTCGTGCGGGCGCATGCAAAACGCCTGAGCGACGCGCGCACGCACATGGCCGGCGCGACGACAGCGTCGGTAAGCGTCGTCGAACGCCTCGGACACGAGGAGCATCTGGTGTCGCTGCGCCTCGATGCGCTACGCGCCCTCAAACCGGCGCTCGCTGCGCTCCACGCGGCGCTCGGCGAGGATCAGAAGAAGGCGATGGAGGAACTGCTGGCGCCTCCGCAGCGGATGATGCCAATGGGAATGATGCAGGGTGGCGGGATGTCGATGCCACGATCGATGAATCGGTGATTGCCGGCGGCGCCGCACCCTCGAAGGGGCGTGGGGCCGGCCCGTGGTGCGATCGTCGACTGCGAGGACCAAATTGCGGCAAGGTCCACGCCTCGCTGTGGATGAAGGGGCCGCTCGCGGCCATTATCCGTCGCAATGTGTCAGTGCGCGTGGCGATGATGCGAATCGGGGAAATGCGCATGCTGGTGTCGTAGGCGGACATGCGCGTGGCGATGGGCATGGGGCTCGCCCGGCGGGTCCGACGCGGCGTGCGCGTGAGAATGGTGCTCGTCGTGCCGATGCCGGTGGCTGTGCTCGACCGGCTGATGCTCGTGGTCATGCTCGTGGCGTTCCGTGAGATGAAGGTAGACACCTATCCCCATCAGCGCGGCCGCGATCGCGAGTTGCGAGCTGACCGGGTCTCCGAGCACGAGGATCGCGACCAGCGTGCCGGCGAACGGCGCGCAGGCGAAGTAGGCGCCGGTGCGCGCGGTCCCGAGATCGCGCAGCGCGAGCACGAACAGGACGAGGCTCAGCCCGTAGCCCAGGAAACCGAGGCCGAGCGCGACGGACGCCGCGCCGAGTGCCGGCAGCGACTGGCCGCTCGCTAAGGCGATGGCGAGATTGACCGATCCGGCGACCCCGCCCTTGAGCGCCGCGAGACGGACGGCGTCGCCATGAGCGACCCGCCGCA